>CABQZS010000016.1 GCA_902468695.1 uncultured Collinsella sp. | reverse complement strand
GCCTGCGCACGCCGGTCCGCACGTTTACGGCGCAGCCGAAACAGCCCGCGCGCACCGCGCCCAAAGCGCCGGCCGTCAATCCCAACTTTCCCTTTCCGGCGCCCGTCCCCACGAGTCCCAGCCTCATGGCGGCGCTCTCCGATCTTTCGGACGCGCGCATGGATGAGCTGGCGAGCATGCGCCGCAAGCTCGCCAGCAGTGTGGATCCCGATGCCCCCAAGGCGGTGTTGGAGCCCTCGCTGGTGCCGTACTACAATCCGCTGTTCGCAGACCGCTTTAGCTGGGCGCTCGAGTTCCGCATTCGCTGCGGCTCGGTGTCCTACGTGGTCAAGGATATCGACGGCATGGCCGACGCCTATGTCCGAGGCGGCACCTTCTCGTACGGCAAGAAGCTCACGTTTGCCCATACGCCCGAAGCCTTCGAAGACGTGTCGACAAAGCTGCTCAACCTTGTTGTGACGACAGTTGCCTATCTCGATGACATCACAAGCTCGCGTTCGGCGTCGTACGACTTTGCCCGCAGCGGTTTTGTCGCCGAGCGTCAGTTGCCGCTGTCCGAGCATAGCATCGTATATGTGCTGGACCTGCTGCGCGGCCAGACCATCTCCTTTGAGCCCGCTTGGTCGCGGGGGACGACGACGCATCGCACCTATGACGTGGCGGTTGAGATACCTCCGGAAGGGGAGGACGAGGCTCTGTCTAAGCGCCCACCGCTCCTTGCCGCCAAAATTGCGCCGGCGGCTGGTGGTAGCTACGATCTACGCCTGCCGGCCGATGCATACTGCTTTGCTTCGGGCGACGTTGCCTATCTGGTCGACACCCGCCGTGCGCGCCGCGCCGATGTAGCGTTTGCCCAGCATGCGGCGCCGTTCCTATCGCGCTTACTGCCCTGTCGCACGCCGATCCATATCGCTGTCGACCAGGTGGGGGAGTTCTGTCGTATGGCGCTGCCCATTTTGCGCGACTACACCGACCTTACCGCGCCCGCCGTGCTCGACACCGTGGCGCCCGAGCCGAGCTTTGCCATGGCAATCGGTGTCGACGACGGGCTCGTGACCTGCAAGATTACGGTTTCCTACGGCGACTGGTCGGCAGATCTCTTTAGCCTGGGTGCTCCGGGAAGCCCCTTCGAAGAACAGCGCCCGGGCGTGCCGCCGCGCGACGAGATAGCAGAGTTTCGCGTTATGGACACGGCGGCCCTGTATTTCGACTTTTACGAGGGCGGCCTGGCGTTTGAGGAGCGCGACGACGAGAGCCTGTTCTGCTTGCTGACCGAGGGCCTGTCTGCCCTGTCCGAGCTGGGCGAGGTCATGCTCAGCGACCACCTACGCCAGATCTCGGTGCGCCCTGCGCCCAAGCTTTCGGTGCGTGCCACCGTCAAGAGCAACCTGCTCGATGTTGAACTGGGCGCGAGCGGTCTTTCGGCGGCAGATCTTGCCATCTACCTCGACTCCTACAAGCGCCATCAAACGTTTGCGCGCCTTACGTCCGGCGACATCATTCGCCTGGACGAGGGCGCTCGAGCCGCGTTTGGCCTCGCCAAGGACCTGGGCGTCGATGCCGTCGACCTGCTCGACGGCGTGTCGCTTTCCGCATCGAGCACCCTGTTCGTCGATAGCATGCTCGCGCGCACGCCCGCGCTCGAGGCCGATCGCGACGCTGCGTTCCGCCGTACCGTCGAGCGCCTGGACACGCTCGGCAAGATGGACTTTACGGTACCCGCCTCGCTCAAGGCCACGCTGCGTGGCTACCAGGTCGACGGCTACCAGTGGCTCGGCTCGCTTGAGCATCTGGGCCTCGGCGGTATCTTGGCCGACGATATGGGCCTGGGCAAAACGCTCCAGATGATCGCGCATATCCTGGTGCGCGTGGAGGCGGGGGACAACAAGCCCACGCTCGTGGTATGCCCGGCCTCACTCGTGTACAACTGGACTGCCGAGCTGGAGCGCTTTGCGCCCTCGCTGGATGTGTGCGCCATCGTGGGCGCCAAGGCTCAACGCCGCGTGCAGATAGCAGGCGCCGACGAGCATAACGTGGTCGTGACGTCGTATGACCTCATGCGCCGCGATATCGACGAGTATGCCGAGCGGGACTTTGCCCGCGTGGTGCTCGATGAGGCCCAGTACATTAAAAACCCGCTCACCCAGGTGGCGCGCGCCGCAAAGCGCCTGCCTGCCGGCGTGCGCTTTGCCCTGACGGGCACGCCCATCGAAAACCGCCTATCCGAGCTCTGGAGCATCTTCGACTTTTTAATGCCGGGCCTGCTCGGCACGCGCGAGTCGTTTGCCAAGCGCTTCGAAAGCCCGGTCGAGCATGCCGAGGACGACAGTGCCGCTCGCCTGCAAGCGCTCGTGTCGCCGTTTGTGTTGCGCCGTGTCAAGGAAGACGTGGTGGCCGACCTGCCCGAGAAGATCGAGGATACGGTCATGGCGCAGCTCACCGGCGAGCAGCGCAAACTCTACCTGGCCAACCAGGACCGCATCGCCCAACAGGTGCAGCATCGCGAGGCATCCGAGTTTAAGAAGGACAAGCTCAAGGTGCTCGCCGAGCTCACCAAGCTGCGCCAGATCTGCTGCGACCCGCGTCTGCACTACGAGGATTACAAGGCGGGGAGCGCCAAACTCGATACGTGCATGGAGCTCGTGCACGGCGCACTCGACGGCGGACATCGCATCCTGTTGTTCAGCCAGTTTACGGGTATGCTCGATATTATCGATAAGCGCCTGGCCAAGGAGGACATCGCCTTCCTTAAGCTCACGGGCGCTTCGTCTAAGGAGAGCCGCGCCAAGATGGTCGCGCAGTTCCAAGCGGGCGAGGTTCCGGTCTTTTTGATTTCGCTCAAGGCGGGCGGCGTGGGCCTTAACTTGACGGCTGCCGACGTGGTCATCCACTACGACCCGTGGTGGAACGTGGCGGCGCAGGACCAAGCAACTGATCGTGCACACCGTATTGGCCAGCAGCATACCGTGACCGTGTACAAGCTCATCGCCAAGGACACGATCGAGGAACGCATTATGCAGATGCAGGAGTCCAAGCGCGACCTGGTCAACAGCGTACTCGGCGGCGACGGCATCTCGTCGGCACTGTTCACGCGCGAGGATGTTCTGGCGCTTCTCGGCGGCGACGGGCGCTAGCCGCGCGCGGGGTGGGACTGCTGGAGTGGGCAGGACGGTCGACGCATTTTGGCCCGACCGCTTGCCTGATCCGTTATGTGTTCATTTGCAATGCCGTGGATGGTTTGTCTGCCTTTGGGCATAAGAACCATCAAGAACATTGGCACATCAGCAAAGGAGAACATCATGGCGAAATTCTTTAAGGACCCCGACGGTAAGCTCATCGCTGCCCTTGGCGACGACGTTGCGACCCCTGCCGGTTGCACGGAACTGACCGCAAACACTGAGGACGCGGCGCACGAGAAGCACGTGCCTGTTGTCGAGACCGAGCGCGACGGTCACGTGATTCGTGCACGCGTTGGCTCGGTCGAGCACCCCAGCCTGCCCGAACACTACATTGAGTGGATTGCGCTTGAGGCCGAGGGCCGCTTAGAGGTTCATTACCTTGAGCCCGGCATGAAACCCGCGACGTTTTTCGCGGGCGGCTCCAAGACCGGTACCGTCTATGCCTACTGCAACCTGCACGGGCTGTGGTCCGCGACATTCTAGGAGCGCGCCCCCGCTCGGGGTATCATAGCTAGCATATGCACATGCAAGCGCCGGCTGCATTATGCGGCCGGCGCTTTTACTACGATTTCGATGGTTTACGACGGAAAGGGCTGGGGCATGAAGCTCGCGCTTGCACAGATCGATATGCGCCTGGGTGATATTGAGGGCATTTGCGGCCGCATCGAGGACCAGGCTCGTCTGGCCCACGAGCGCGGAGCGCGCGTGCTGTGCGTTCCGGCTCCGCTCTTTATGGGCGCCATGCCCGGTGGCCTGGTGGGCGCTGCCGACTTTGAGCACGACATGCTTGCCGGCTTGACTGGTGTCGCCGAGCGTATCCAGGAGCTTGACATGATCTGCATCGTGCCCGCGGCGGTTTCGTTTGAGGGCCAGCCGCTGCTCGACTACATGATGCTCAAGGACGGTCATGTGGTGCCGGCGCGTTCGAGCATTGCCCTGCAGCGTGGCGAGAACAACGACACGCGTTGGGCGCCGCCGGTGTTCGACGTGGACGGCGTGCGCATCGCCGTGATTTTTGACTTGGACCGCGAACTCGAGATGCTGCCGACCGGTGTTGACCTCATTGCGTATTTTCAATTCAACGCATTCGATATGACCGACCGCGAGACCGCTGCGATTGCCGCCGTTCGCAGCGGCGCCTACCGCAAGATCGCATCCAAGCGCAGCGTGTGGTTTGCCTGCATGGCGCCGGTCGGTGCCTATGACGAGTCGGTGTATACCGGCGGTTCGTTTGTGCTCGACGACTGCGGTCGCGTGGTGGCCCAGGCGCCGTGTTTTGAGGAGAGCCTGCTGGTTCAGGAGATTCAGCGTGGCGTGATGCTCG
This sequence comes from uncultured Collinsella sp., assembly GCA_902468695.1. GTDB lineage: Bacteria > Actinomycetota > Coriobacteriia > Coriobacteriales > Coriobacteriaceae > Collinsella. The sequence goes on along the minus strand of CABQZS010000016.1, from coordinate 237 downwards.
ATGCCCTGGAAGATCACGAACTGCCCGAGTTCCGTTCCGAGGAGTGGCTGTGGCAGGCGCTGGTGCTCGCCGTGCGCGACAACGCCCGAGCTCACGGTGCTTCGCGTGCTGTGGTGGCACTCGAGGGTGACTTGCCGTCGTCCCTGCTGACGGCGCTGGCCGTCGACGCTCTGGGCCCGCGCAATGTGATTGGCCTGGTGCTGGGGCGCAACCGTATCTTTACGCCGGCGCAGGAAG
>CABQZS010000015.1 GCA_902468695.1 uncultured Collinsella sp. | reverse complement strand
CACGAGCGGAGCCTCGGGGCCAATTACCACGAGTCCGCATCCGTGGCTCTGCGCAAACGCCGCCACGGCCGCAGGATCGCAGTCGTCGAGAACAACGTTCTCGCCGCAGCTCGCGGTGCCGCCGTTACCCGGCGCAATGTAGAGCTTGCCGGCGCGCGGTGATGCTGCGAGCTTAGCTGCCAAAGCATGCTCACGGCCGCCGCTGCCCAACAACAGGATGTCGATGGTTTGAGTGTCCGCCTTCAAGGGTGCCTCCTCTATGGATTAACGGCTCGCTCCGCGCGAGCCCTTTGCAAGCAAATATACCCCTCGGCCGCCCGCCCGGGCTGCAAAGGGGTATATCGCAATAACCGAATAGTCCCGATTACTTCCAGAATCGGTTGATGATCTGCTCGCGACCAGCGCCAACGCCAATGAACGTCACGCGGGTGTGTGCCAGATCCTCGATAAACGCCACGTAGTCCTGAGCCTCCTGCGGCAGCTCGTCAAAGCTGCGGCAACCGGTGATGTCGCACTTCCAGCCAGGGAGCTCCTCGTAGATGGGCTTGGCATGCTCAAAGCGCACCTGATGCTCGGGCACGCTCGTGTAGCGCTCGCCATCGACGTCGTAGGCCACGCACACCTTGATGGTGTCGAAGGCCGAAAGCACGTCGAGCTTGGTCACGGCGATGTCGGTGAGGCCGTTGACGCGCGAGGCATAGTTGGCGATAGGGCCGTCAAACCAGCCGCAACGACGACGACGACCGGTGGTCACGCCGTACTCATAGCCCTCCTCGGTCAGCGTGTGGCCGGCCTCGGACTCATAGGAAAGCTCGGTGGGCATGGGGCCCGAACCGACGCGGGTGATATAGGCCTTCATGACGCCCAGCACGCGATCGACGTTCTTCATGCCGACGCCGGAGCCGGTAATGGCGCCGCCGGCGGTGCAGTTGGAAGACGTCACGTACGGATAGGTGCCGTGGTCGATGTCGAGCAGCGTCGCCTGGGCACCCTCAAACAGCAGGTTCTTGCCCTCATCGATCATGTTGTTGAGCAGCAGGCTCGTCTCGGTGATGTAGGGACGCAGGCGCTCGGCCATCGGCAGGTACTCGTCGCAAATCTGGTCCACGGTGTAGGTGGGCAGGTTGTAGATGAGCTCGAGCTCGGGGTTCACGCGGGCGAGAGCGGTCTCCAACTTGTCGCGGAACAGCGTCTCGTCCAGCATGTCCTGCATGCGCAGGCCGATGCGGGCCATCTTGTCCTGATAGCACGGACCAATGCCGCGCTTGGTGGTACCGATGTTCTTCTTGCCGAGCTTCTGCTCAAAGGCGCCATCCAGATCGATGTGGTACGGCATGATGACATGCGCGTTGCCGCTAATCTTGAGGTTCTTGGTGGTGATGCCGTCGGCCTCGAACATGTCGATCTCCTCAAGGACAACCTTGGGGTTGACGACGCAGCCGTTACCGATCACCGACACGTGGTCGGAATACATGATGCCGGAGGGCACCTGGTGCAGGCCGTACTTCTTGCCATTGACGACGATGGTGTGACCGGCGTTGTTGCCGCCCGAGTAGCGCACGACGGCATCGAAGTCGCCGGCGACCAGGTCGCAAATCTTACCCTTGCCCTCATCGCCCCACTGGGCACCGACCAAAACGGTTGACGGCATGTTTACTCCTTACATTCATGGACTGTCTACGCGCCACGCCGGCACGCAGAAGCACAAAACATTCCCAGTATACCCGTGCAACGGGCGCCTGTCCTACTCCTCGGCATGTGCCCCATCAAGCTCATAGAACTTGGTAGATGCCGGCAGGAACATCAGGTCGACGTCGCCGATCGGGCCCGAACGGTTCTTGGCCACGACGATACGCGTAACGCCCTCGTCGGGTCGATCGTCGCGCGAGGCTTCGGCCTCGTCGGCGGAGCGGTCCAAGAACATAACGATATCGGCGTCCTGCTCGATGGAGCCCGATTCACGAAGGTCGGAAAGCTGCGGGCGCTTGCCGGTACGGGATTCGACCTGACGCGAGAGCTGCGATAGCGCGATGAGCGGGATCTTAAGCTCCTTGGCCATGATCTTCAGACCACGCGACATCTCCGAAACCTCGACGGTACGGCTCTCGGAGCGGCGTCCCGGCGGAGGACTTACCAGCTGCAGGTAGTCCAGGATGATGATTGCCTTCTCCTTGTTATGGAGCATGCGGCGGCTCTTGGCGCGAATCTCGGTCACTGTGGTGCCGGGCGTATCGTCAATCAGAATATCGAGCTTGGACAAGGTCTGCGTGGCCTCGTTGATATTGGCCCACTGCTCGGGGCTAATGCGGCCCATGCGGAAGTCACTGATCGAGATCATGGCGTAGGCGCAAATCAGACGCTGGGCAATTTCCTTGCCCGACATCTCCAGAGAGAAGAAGCCGACGGTATAACCGGCAGCGGCAGCGTTAAGTGCCAGGTTCAGAGCGAACGACGTCTTACCTACAGCAGGACGGGCGCCGATGATGATGAGCTGGCCCTCGCGGAAGCCCATGAGCATGCGGTCGAGCGACGGGAAGCCCGTGGGCACGCCCGCAGCCTGACCACCGGCCTGGCACACTTCCTCGGCCTCGTTATAGGCCTCGACCATAAACTCGGTCAGCGTCTTGTAGCTCGACTTGACCTCGCGTGCCGTGACCTTGAGCAGCTTGCTCTCGGCCAGCTCGACAACCTCTTTGGTGTCGGTGGGGGCGTTATATGCCAGCGCGTTGATCTCGTTGGTGGCGCCAATCAGCTCGCGCAGCATCGAGTCGCGACGAACGATGGCGGCATGGTGCTGCCAGTTGACGAGCGACAGGGTCTGACCCATCAACTCCAAAATGTACGCTTCGCCGCCCACGGCATCGAGCTTGTTGATACTTCGCAGGTAATCGATCAGCGAGATGGAGTCGATGGGAATGCGACTGTTGTACATATCGACCATCGCGGTATAGATGGTCTTATGAATGGGCCGGTAGAAGTCATCGGGCTGCAGCTCGACCTGGGCTTCTTCGACCACCTCGGGCGATAGCAGCATAGCGGCCAGTACATTGGCCTCTGCATCTTGGTTTTGGGGAAGACCCAACTTTGAGCCGCGGTCCTCAACCGTCAGCCCGGTCTCCCTATCGTCATATGCCATGAGCATCCTCATTCATATCGCTTGCGAGCATCCATAGTATCAGCCACGGTCCCAAAACGCGCCGCGCGCCGCCAATCATCACCGAACCAAACGGATGAACGGTCCTGTATATAGGACTTCGACGTAACGCTCACCATGACACTCACTCAGCGCTAAAAAGCAAAAAGGGCACCCTGGTTTCCCAGAGCGCCCTTCTTAGAACAAGATTGTTGCGTTGCAGCAAATGCTACTCGGCAGCAGCCTCAGTCTCGACCTCGGCGGTCTCGGCCTCGGCGACCTCAGCGGCCTCCTCGACCTCAGCCTCGGCAGCGAGCTCCTCGGCAGTAACGCCGACGAGAACGACAACCTCGGCCTTGATCTCGCGGTACAGCGAGATGGCAACGGTGTGGGCACCGGCAACCTTGATGGGCTTACCGAGCTCGACGCGCTTGCGGTCGATGTCCATACCGAGCTGAGCCTTGATGGCGTCAGCGATCATAGCGGCGGTAACGGAGCCAAAGAGGATGCCCTCGTCGCCGACCTTGACGTCAACGGTGACCGTCTTGCCCTCGAAGGCAGCCTTGGTCTCGTTGGCGGTAGCCAGACGGACGGCCTCGCGCTTGGCGATGTTGTTGCGACGCTCGTCAAGCTGCTTGAGGTTGCCCTTGGTGGCGGCAACAGCGAGCTTCTTGGGGAACAGGAAGTTCTCAGCGTAACCCTGAGCGACCTCTACGACGTCACCCTCGCCGCCCTTGCCCTTGATCTCATCGAGAAGAATAACCTTCATGATGCGTCTCCCTTCTTAGCCGCGGTCGCGGTTGCCACGAGAGGAAACCACGGGGACGGTGTACGGCAGGAGAGCCATCTCGCGGGCGCGCTTGATGGCGTTGGCGATGTCATGCTGATGCTGCGTGCAAGCGCCAGTGACGCGACGAGGCTTGATCTTGCCACGGTCGGTCATGTACTTACGGAGAAGCTGAGTGTCCTTATAGTCGATGAACTCAGTGTTCTCCTTGCAGAACTGGCAGTACTTACGACGCGGCTGACGTGCAGAAAAATCATTAGCCATGTCAAAATACCTTTCATTTGGCAACTTCGGCGAACCGAAGCCGCCTCTCACTCAAAAATAGGTGAACAGCCCCTAAAACGGGATGTCCTCATCGTAGACGTCGACCGCGGGCGGCGTAGCCACCGGTGCGGCAGGACGTGCTGCGGGCGCGGGAGCTGCGGGGGCGTAACCGCCCTGGTCGTAGCCACCCTGGCCACCACGGGAGCTCATAAACTCGATCTCATCGACGATGACCTCAAGCTTGCTCCGGCGCTGGCCGTCGCGCTCCCAAGAGCTGTAGCGCAGCTTGCCCTCGATCGCGACCTTGTTTCCCTTTGCCAGGAAACGGCTCACGGCCTCGGCGCGGGTGCCGAACATGGTGCAGTCGACAAAGTTGGGATAGTCCTCCCACTCGCCAGTCTGCGCGTTGCGGCGACGATCGTTCACGGCGACGCCAAAGGACAGAACCTGAGTTCCGCCGGCGGTGGCGCGCAGCTCGGGATCGCGGGTGAGGTTACCGGTGATGTTCACTCGATTGATGCTCATAACTCACTACTTCCTCTTGGGGCACAAGCCCAGTCCAAAACGACAGTCTTACTCCTGGTCGTCGCGACGGACGATCATGTGGCGGACCACAGCGTCGGTGATGCGCAGGACGCGATCAAGCTCGGCGATCTGGGTAGGATCTGCGTGGAAGTTGATGAGGGTGTAGTCACCATCGGTGAGGTCGTTGATCTCGTAGGCGAGCTTGCGCTTGCCCCACTCGTCAACGGAGTCGACCTTGCCAGCGCCCTCAGCGATCGTGGTATCGATACGCTTCATAACAGCGAGACGAGTCTCGGGGTCGAGCGACGGGTCAACAAAGAACAGCAGTTCATAAGCCTTCATATTGTCACCTCCTCTGGGCAAATGTGGCTTCAGGTCGTGAAGGTGCGCCTGAAGCAGGAAAAGACTTGGTAATAATATCTTTCAACCTCCCAGGCCGCAAGAATATGCAGCTACAACCTCATGACCTCCACATATGCCCATGCTCGCACCACGTTTCATGCGCATTCCAACCAAATGCCGACCAAGAGCTTGACGGATTTGTGGACAAGATACGATGCCGCGGGGACAAGCTGAGCCAAGCCGCAGGTCAACGGGCACAAGGCTGTGGTCGCAAAATGCATACCAGTGGTCTAATGAATCGCCAAAAAAATTTTAAATTCGTTTGCTCGTGGTCTATAAAGTCCTTTTTTGAGCAATTCGCTTAGCATGATTTTGCTGGTCAGACTGCATGTGCCGCGCGTTTTAGGCACAGCGCGAGACACTGTGGATCAAAAAATGCTAAGTTTTCGGCTTGCACCTTACGATTCCTCGTGTATACTAACTTTCGCATTTAACGGAGAGTTGTCCGAGTGGCCGAAGGAGCACGATTGGAAATCGTGTAGGCGTCAAAAGCGTCTCCAGGGTTCAAATCCCTGACTCTCCGCCAGTTAATTCCAAAGCAGGCCTTTGAGCCTGCTTTGTTTTTACCCCACGCGGAGGGGTGGCAGAGTGGTTGAATGCGGCGGTCTCGAAAACCGTTTGGCCTGTATAAGGTCACGAGGGTTCGAAT
>CABQZS010000014.1 GCA_902468695.1 uncultured Collinsella sp. | reverse complement strand
GGGGCCATCGGCTACGCGCCCGAGGATTTTTGCGTGCTGGCAAGCGTCGCCGGCGTGGGTGACGGAGCGGTCGCGGTGGGCGAGACTCTGCCGTGCGAGCTGTTCCGTGAGGCGCTTGAGGCTTTGGACCCCGAGGCGGTGCTACTGCTCGACAACAACGCGGCTGACGCCATGCGCGAGACCTACGCCGATATGCTCGTGGCGATCGATGACTTCGACACCGCCATGCTCAAGCCCGGCTTGGTCGCCCATGTGCAGGGTCGCCGCGTGCTCGCGCTCGACGGTTTTGAGGCGGCGCTCACTGACAAAGCCGCCAAGCAGCGCATGTGGGCCTACATCAAGCAGCTGACTCCGGCGGCCGCTCCGCTGTAGCGGATTGGCGCCGGTAAGGCGGCCCTGACGGGTCGAGCGCGGCGCCGGCTTATCGCGTCCCTACATCACAGCGCGCAGCTCAAACCGATCGCCGTTAATGCGGAACTGACAGTTGCCGTTCATGCGCTCCACGGCAAGTTTGATGCTCCTGGTGCCAAAGCCGTGGCCCGCATGCCGGGTCACGGGCATGCCGTCGACCATGCGCGGCGCGCGGTCAAACGTGTTGGAAACTAACAGCAGCAGCTGGCCGTCCTCTAATCGCAGGTCAAAGTCGACGAATCGCTTTCCTTGGGGTGCGGCGCTTGCAGCGGTGATAGCGTTTTCCAAGGCATTTGAGAGCACGCTAAACAGGTCGGCGTCACCTACGTGGATGGTTTCGGGTACGGCGGCGCGCAGGTTGGTGGTAATGCCGTTTCTATTGATATCCGAGTTAAATGACGAAAGCGCGATGTTTACGGTCTCGTTGGCGCAGAAGCGGCGTACGGCGGTGCGATCGCCGACTTCGCAGAGTTCATCGATGCGTTTGAGCGCCTCGTCGGTGTGGCCCTCCTCAATTAAAGCGGCCAGGCCGCGTAGGAAGTGGCGCATATCGTGGCGAAGAATCGACAGCTCGCGCCCAGATTGACGCCAAGCCTCGAGCTCTTTGATGGCGGCGCTGTCGCGGGTTTCGAGCATCCAGCGCTCTCGCTCGGCGGTTTCCTTTTCTTCGTATTCGCGCAGGTAAACGGCAAGAAACATAAGATAGAAGGCACAGAGCGCAAATGCCAAAAACTCAACCGTTACCACCGAGCCCGAGTGGAACAGCGTGGTGTAGACGTTGGTGGCATAGTCAAAGACGTAATAGACGAGCGGCAGGATTAAAAGGATGCCCAGCTCGGTGGTGCTTTTAATCGCCAAGCGTGGACCGATGTCGCCGGCCCAATGCAACAGGACGGCAAAGACGGCGAGTGTGGTCGCGATGCGCGCCAGATAGTACGCGATCTGAGAATCGGTTGCGGCAAATGCGGCGATGCCCATCCAATTGCTGAACTGGCAGCTCAGATAGGCACTCGTAATGCCGAGCACGGCAAGCAGCGGGCTCAGGCGGTAGCGCGCGCACAAATAGATGACGAGCGGCAGATGCACGACGAGCGGATATACCTGTCGGGCAAATAGTTCGCCGCCAACGACATTGGCGATTGAGAAGGCGGTGCCGGTCAGAATGGTAACGACCACCAGTTCAAGCGCATGACGCCGGTTGATCTCGACACCGCACAGCGCCGCCGAGGCAAAGACGCCAAAGAGCAGCGTCGTGGCGTGGTGGATTGCCCAAAGGACCATTTCGACCGAGGAGGCCATCAGTGCCTCCCACCCTCAAAGCGCGCCGCAAAGTAGGCGTCTTGGAATCCCTGCTTGCAGCTGCGCGAAAGCGGGATGCACGCGCCCGAGCGCATGACGATGTCCGTGCGGTCAAAGTGATCGATATTGCGCAGGTTGACCTGGTAGCTGCGGTGGCATTTAAAGAAGACCGCGTTTTGCTCCAAGCGGTCCTCGACGCTGCGGAACGACTCGAGTGCCTCGATATCGCGTCCGTCGCGCAGGTGGAAGACCACGTGCTTGTTGCGCGCCTCGGCATATTCGATGTCGGACAGGCGCAGGGCGTGGTAGCCAAAGGAAGTTTTGATCACGAGCTCGTCGGTTGCCGCCGGGCGCATGCTCGAAAGCTCGTCGAGTAGCTGCGCCAGGCGTTCGTAAGTCACGGGCTTGAGCAGATAGTCGAAGGCACGGACCTCGTAGGACTCCAGTGCAAACTCGGGCGATGAGGTGAGAAACACCAGGCGCACGGCGGTATCGGCCTGGCGCAATTCGCGCGCGGTGTCCATGCCGTTGACGAGCGGCATGATCATGTCGAGCAGGATGATGTCGGCGCGCGACGCGGCATGGCGCGCCAGCAGGTCCTCGCCGCGCGTGACGAGCGCAACATCGACCGCCGTGCCCGTCTCGGTCGACCAACGGTCGATCATCCGGTGCAGTCTATCTAGAAAAGCGACGTCGTCGTCGCAGGCAATAATCTTAAGCATTCGGCCCCCTTAGTAGTTCGATTTTGCCACATTGGGTGCGGACCGCTCGCGGAGGCGTGTCCCATTTGCGCCCCGCGTCGTGCAACTCGCGCCGAGCGGTATTGCGGTGGCGAAAGATGCCTCCCGCGCCATCGAGAGCTCGGCTATCCTCAGCTTGCCAGTTCGAAAATGGACCTGCCACACGATTGAATCTTTATTTCAACTTTACACCTAGGTTTACAGCTGTCTTGTCAGCTGTAAACCTAGGTGTCATACTAAAGCCCCAAGATTCGCCAAAAGAGAGGGGCCTTGATGGCACAGAGCGCGAACATGGATGCGTCGGAGCTCGCACGCGATATCGCGGCCGGCCTAGCATCGGCAACGACGGCAACGGAGCGCGCGGCACTGGTGCCCGCAGAGCTCGTCGAGGCCATTCAGCAACTAAAAACCCAACGTGACGCGGTGATCCTAGCGCACTATTACGTGGCGCCCGAGGTGCAGGCCGTGGCTGATTACGTCGGCGATAGCTTCTACCTGGCCAAGCTCGCCAAGAGCCTGCCACAGCGGACCATCGTGCTGTGCGGCGTGGAGTTTATGGGCGAGAGCGCCAAGCTGCTCAACCCCACCAAGACCGTGCTGCTGCCCGAGCCGGGCGCGGACTGCCCCATGGCTCACATGGTCAAGCGCGAGACGGTCGACGCCGCCCGCGCCGAGTACGGTGACGACCTTGCCGTGGTGTGCTACGTCAACTCCACGGTCGAGATCAAGAGCTGGAGTGATGTGTGTGTCACTAGCTCCAACGCCGTCAAGATTGTGTCCGAGCTGCCGCAGCAGCATATCCTGTTCATTCCCGACCAAAATCTGGGCCGCTTCGTAGCCGAGCAGGTGCCGCAAAAGCACGTCATACTCAACAACGGCTACTGCCCGCGCCATCACATCATCACCGTCGAGCAGATCGTCGACGCGACGGAGGCCCACCCCGACGCGCTCGTGCTGGCGCATCCTGAGTGCAAGGCCGACGTCCTGGCCGAGGCCGACTACATCGGCTCCACTGCCGGCATCATCAAGTATGCCGAGGAGTCGGACGCGAGCGAGTTCATTATCGTGACGGTCCGCGGCGTGCTCTACGAGCTCGAGCGCCGCTGCCAGGGCACCGGCAAGAAGTTCTACTTTCCCGCGGTGCAGCCCACCTGCGTCAACATGGATCTCATCACGCTCGAAAAGCTCGTGCGCTGCCTGGAGACGGGCGAGGGCGAGGTGCAGATCGGCGTGTCGGGCGAGGCTGCCGATCAGGCCAAGCTCACGCTCGACCGCATGCTCGAGTACACAGCGCGCTAGAACAATGTGGCATGAGGGACGGTCCCTTATGTCACATTCAAGGGAGAGGATTCCTGTGGAAACCAAGCAATACCCCGACATGGAGTGCGACGTCGTCATTGCCGGCTGCGGCGTAGCGGGCCTGTACGCGGCTCTCAACCTGCCGACGAGCACGCGCGTGATCATGCTCTCCAAGGGCGCCGTCGATGAGTGCGATTCGATGCTCGCGCAGGGCGGCATCTGCGTACTGCCCGAAGGCTCTGACTACGATGCCTTCTTTGAGGACACCATGCACGCCGGCCATTACGAGAACCGCCGCGAGAGCGTCGACATCATGATTCGCTCGAGCCGTTCGGTCATCAACGACCTACTAGCGATGGGCGTGGATTTTGAGCGCAAGGCCGACGGCAGCCTCAACTTTACCCGCGAGGGTGCGCACAGCCGCCCGCGCATTGCCTTCCATGCCGACATTACGGGCAAGGAGATTACGACCAAGCTGCTCCAGGCCGTTCGCAAGCTGGATAACGTGCAGATTTTGGAGCACGTGGCCATGACCGACATCCTGACGGGCGAACGTGACGGCGCCACGGTGTGTGCCGGCGTCGTCGCCGTTTCCGTGGACGAGGACAACTCGGTTCGTCCCGCCGACGAACTGGCAAATGCCGCCGAGGGCGTGCATGCCGGCGAGCCGTTTAAGATCCATGCCCGCCACACGCTGTGGGCGACGGGCGGTATCGGCGGCGTATACGACCATTCGACCAACTACCCGCAGCTCACGGGCGACGCCTGCTACATCGCTCAGGAGCATGATATTAAGATGGAGCATCTGGACTACGTGCAGATTCACCCCACGGGTCTGTTCTCGCCGCAGCCGGGCCGCACCTTCCTGATCAGCGAGAGCTGCCGCGGCGAGGGAGCGATTTTGCTCAACGCCGCCGGCGAGCGCTTTACCGACGAGCTCCAGCCGCGCGATGTGGTCGCCGCCGCTATTCGCGAGCAGATGAAGCAGGACGGTACCGAGCACGAGTGGCTGAGCTTTGCCCCCGTCGATCGCGATGTGGTGACCGGGCATTTTGCCAACATTCGCGCGCGCTGTCTGGAGGACGGCCGCGACATCTTGGACGAGCCTATCCCCGTTACGCCCACGCAGCACTACTTTATGGGCGGCGTATGGGTCGACAAGGACGGCCGCACCTCGATGCCCGAGCTCTACGCCGCGGGCGAGACGGCCTGCAACGGCGTTCACGGCAAGAATCGCCTTGCATCAAACAGCCTGCTCGAGGCGCTGGTCTGGGGTCGTCGCGCCGCGTGGTATATGCGTACCGGCGAGTCGCTGGCCGTGGAGCAGGCGGGCGAGCCCGCGCTCGATGGCCGTCATCGCGCCCTGAGCGCCGACACCCTGGCAATCGATGATTTGGCCCGTGCCGCCGGCACGCAGGCCGTGGAGGAGTAGACCATGAATCCCATTACCATGAAGCTCGTCGTCGATGATCTGATTCTGCAGGCCCTGCGCGAGGACATCACGTTTGAGGACGTGAGCACGGCGAGCGTGTGCCCCACGGCGCGTCCCGCCACGGTGGAGCTTATCGCCAAGGCCGACGGCATTATCGCCGGCCTGGACGTATTCGCCCGCACCTTTGAGCTGCTGGATCCGCAGAGCTCCGTGTTGTTCGATGTCTCGGATGGCGACGAGGTGCATGCCGGCGACCACGTGGGCCAGGTGCGCGGCGACGCGCGCGTGTTGCTTTCGGGCGAGCGCGTGGCGCTCAACTACCTGCAGCGCATGAGCGGTATCGCTACCTATACGCACCAGATGGCTGCGGCGCTCGAGGGCACCAAGACCGTGCTCGTCGACACGCGCAAGACCACGCCGGGCATGCGCGTGTTTGAGAAAGCGGCGGTCGAGATCGGCGGCGGCAGCAACCACCGCTACAACCTGTCGACGGCCGTCATGCTCAAGGACAACCACATCGATGCCGCCGGTGGCGTGACGTGTGCGATCGAGATGGCGCGCGCCCATGCATCGTTTACCACGACGGTTGAAATCGAGTGCGAGAACCTGGACATGGTGCGCGAGGCCGTGGAGGCCGGTGCCGATATCATCATGTTCGACAACATGACCCATGACGACATGGCCGCCGCCATAGAGCTTATCGCCGGTCGCGCCAAGACCGAGTGCTCGGGCAATGTGGATGCCAGCAATATCCGCGCCCTGGCTGATCTGGGCGTCGACTACATTAGCTCGGGGGCGTTGACGCACTCTGCGCCGATTCTCGACCTCTCGCTTAAGCACCTGCGTCTGCTGGACGGTAAATAATGGACGCCCGCGAGCGTCGCCGTGCCATCATGGGCGTGCTCGAGCGAGCCAAGAGCCCCGTCTCCGGCAGCGCACTTGCTCGTGAGGTGGGTGTGAGCCGCCAGATTGTCGTGCAAGACATCGCCTTGCTGCGCGCCGATGGGCACGATATCGTGGCGACCAATCGCGGCTACGTGCTGCAGGAGGCCGCGAGTAGCCCCGCCGTGCCCACGCGTCTTGTTAAGGTGCGCCACAGTGTGGAGCAGGCGGGCGACGAGCTCACGAGTATCGTCGACGCGGGTGGCGCCGTGCTCAACGTGATCGTCAACCATCGTGTGTACGGCAAGATCACGGCCGACCTGGACATCCGCAACCGCCGCGATGTCGAGCGCTATCTGCGCGATATCGAGAGCGGCAAGAGCTTTCCGCTGCTAACGGTGACGAGCGGCTATCACTTCCATCGCATTGCGGCGGAGGACGAACAGACCCTCGACGAGATCGAGGCGATGCTCAAGGAGAAGGGCTATCTGGCAGACCTGATGCCCTACGAAGACGATTTGTCCTAGCACATATGCAAAAAGGAGACCTCCGCGGCGATGCGGAGGCCTCCTTTTTTGTGCACGGTGTACTTTTGAGTGTGCAGTGGGGGAGTTGTTACTCCTCGACGATCTCGGTGATCGCGCCAGCGGGGCAAGCGTCCTGGCAAGCGCCACAGGCGACGCAGGAGTCCTCGTCAGCGACGGTAGCGACGTCCTGGAGCTCCAGAACGCCAGCGGGGCAGGAGTCGACGCAAACGCCACAAGCGATGCACTCGTCGGCATCAATTACGGGATGAGCCATGGTAGTTTCCTCTCTGTTGACCGACGCTACAGGCGATGCGCGCCGGTTTGATTCGGGCAAAAACATACCACGGGAGCGACCGTTTGCAATACCCTCTGACCGGCATCTTCATACCGTTCGCCGAGTATGCCAAGGTTTACTAAAAAACGCGCAGGTGGGGCCGTTGAGCTGCGCAAATGTTAGCTAAAGGTGACTTGAAATATTGAGCTATTGAGCGCGCCTGCGGAAAGGGCATCCCGTTATTTTGCCGAAAACCGGGTCGCAGTTTCCGGTTGGACCCGCTAGCGGAAACTGCGACCCGGAATTCACGCTCAAAACGGGACGAGCTTTCCGCAAGGCAGCCCCAGGCACCCTCGGACCCAAACCTCAGCCATCTCTACATAGATCTCGATAGATTTGCCGAGAACTCAAACAGTGCGTCTACCTGCGTATTTGCGAACCTAAACTCTCGGCAATAAGAAATCTTATATGAATTGACTTAGATTTTGTATATTCCGGCCCATAAGGGGATACACTACATCCTGAAAGACAAGCCGAAG
>CABQZS010000013.1 GCA_902468695.1 uncultured Collinsella sp. | reverse complement strand
TCCCACTCCGGCCGTCCCCGCGGTCGCGTTTATCGGCTACCAAAACTCGGGCAAGACCACGCTTGTCGAGAAGGTTATCGCCGAGCTCACCCGCCGCGGCCTGCGCGTGGGCTCGCTCAAGCATCATGGGCATCACGGTTTTGATATCGATGTGCCCGCTAAGGACACCTGGCGCCATCATCAAGCCGGATCCAAGCACGTGGGCCTTATCTGCGCCACGCGCTGGGCGGAGTACGCCGACACGCGCGAGGAGGACGAGATGCCCGCGCGCGAGCTGCTGTCGCGCTACAACGATGTCGACGTGGTGATCATCGAGGGCTACAAGACCGAGGGCTTCGACAACATCGTCGTCGCGCGCTCCGGTGTTGACCGTCTGCGCGGCAAGAGCTCGCTCGATCTGGTCGATGGTCACACGCTGGCCCTTGCCTGCAACGAGGCTCTGGCGCGCCAGGCATTCGATGCCGGCTTCGCGACCCGAGCCATCAACATCAACGACGCCCGAGCCATCTGCGATCTTATCCAAGACCATCTGGCCTAAAACCTGCCAAAAAGGGACAGGTTTATTTTGGCAGGTTTTATCTGGGCAAACGTCACTTCCGCCACAAAGGGGCCAGGCACCTTTGTGGCGGTTTTTGCTTTGGTAGATGTGTGGGGCATGCCTTACAATCTACCAAGTAGTTCATGACGGGCGAAAAACGGAGAGAAGGGGCTTGATGCGTCCTTAGTGTTTCTTGCGAATAGATTGATTTGACAGACGGTGGCGAATGCCCACCGCCCGTATTCGTATGAAACAAGGAGTCTCCATGCTCGCCTCTCTTTTCTCAAAGCCTCAATCATCGCTGTCCATGCAGGCCAAGCGCCTGGTGGCGATGCGCTTTCTCATCTACACCGGCTTCCAGACCAGCTACTTTATCGGCGTCATCGGAACGCTCACCTATGCGGACGACGCTTCGGTCGTTGCGACATCGCTGGCAGTCCTCTTTATGAACGTCTTCGTGATCCTGGGATCCTTTGCGGGTGGCGCGGCGCTTGACGCCTGGGGCCCGCGCCGCCATTTCTTGCTGAGCATCGTGGGCACGCTGGCAACCGACGCGGCGATCCTCGTTTTTGGCAGCGCGACCGGAACAGTCCTTGCCGGCGCGGTGCTCCTGGGCTTTGTGATGGGATTCGCCCAGCCCATCGCCACGTCCTATCCGGCGTATCTCACCGACGACCCCGTTGAGCTCAAAGACATCAACTCCGCCATCGCCATGCTCTCAAACGTGAGTATCATCGTTGGCCCCACGCTGGGCGGCTTTGTCGCGGCGGCTGCGTCGTCGCGCGCGGTGTTCGTGCTCATGATGATCTTTACCGTACTGGCGCTCGTCGCCGGTTGGGGCTTTAGGCAAAGTGCAGGTCAGGCCGCCACACACGAAGATAAACCCGCGATCGGCGACATCACATCGGATAAGGCCAGCCAAGGCCCCAACTCCAGCGCGTCCACCCGCGCAACCTTCGCGACCAGCATCAAGACAGTCTTCACCAACAGCGCCCTCGCCCTGCTCTTCTGCATCATTTTTCTTTCGAACTTTGGCTACGGGGCCTTCGATCCGCTCGAGTCGTTTTTCTATCGCGATGTCCTACGCGTCGGCGTTGAGTGGATGGGCTGGCTCTCGTCGGCCTCGGGCGTGGGCGCGGTGCTGGGTGCCGTGCTCGCGCTCCGCTTGCCGCCGCACCTGGTCAACCTTAAAACGCTGCTCGTGGCGCTTATGTCTGTGGGTCTGGGAAGTTTGCTCTATGTGGGGACGCCGTACGTGGGCGTAGCCCTTGTCGGCCAGATTGCCCTGGGCGTGGCCTGGGGTGTCGTCAATCCGCTCCACAACACGATCGTGCAAACGACGGCCCCGCTCGAGCAGCTCGGTCGCGTGAACTCGGTCATGGGCTTTGGCAACATGTTCGCCGGCGTGGCCCCGCTGGCGATTGCCCCGTGGCTGGCGGCGACGTTTGGCGTGCAGCAGACGCTCGTTGGTGCGGGCATGGTCGTGACGGCAGTTCCCGCGGCGTTGCTGCTGTTTGGCCGCCGGCATTTTGATCGTTCTGCAAGACAGTAAAAACCATCACAACATTCGATGAAAATTGCGATTTTGCCGAAAAGCGTCGAATGTTGTGATGGTTTGCGCCCCGGGCCATGCCATCCTGCGGGTCCGGTCACCACAAAGGGGCCAGGCACCTTTGTGGTGGTTTTTGCTTTGAGGGGCCGCGCCCGCGCCTTGGTATACCATGTACGCCGTTCACGAATACGCCCCACACCGCCGCACAACCCAGAAAGGCCCCCATGGACACCACCTTCAGCCACATCAAAGCCGTGTTCTGCGATATCGACGGCACGCTGCTCACGAGCCAGCACACGGTGTCCCCGCGCACCGTGGCGGCGATCCGCGCCCTGCGCGAGCGCGGCGTGCTCTTTGGCCTGTGCACCGGGCGCGACGCCCACGCGACCGAGGCCATGTACGAGCTCTGGGGTATCGAAGGCCTGGTAGACGTGCTGGTGGGCTGCGGTGGCGCCGAGGTCATCGACCACGCGCACGACATCAACGAGCTGAGCTATCCGCTGCCGGGCGAGACCATCGCGCGCATCTGCAAGCACATGGCGGACCTTCCGGCAACGCCCGTCTGCCCCCGAGACGGCGTGTTCTACGTGCCCGAGAGCAACGCGTGCGTCGAGCACCTGTCGCGCGTCGACGGCGTGCCCTACCAGGTGGTCGATTTTGCCGAGTTCTTGCGCGAGCCGCAGCCCAAGGTGATGTTTACTATGGCGCCCGAGGTGATGCCGCGGGTGATTGAGCGGGCGTCGACGTTTGCCGATGACACTGTTAAGGCGGCGGCTCTGCAAACCACGCAGCGGCTCTACGAGTTCATGGATCCGCGCGTGTCCAAGACGCGCGGCCTTGTGCGCGTGGCGGAGCTCAACGACATGGAGCTCCAGGACATCTGCGTGTTTGGCGATGCGGACAACGACACCTGCATGGTGGCCGACGCCGGCGTGGGCGTGGCCATGGCAAATGGCAGCGATGCCACCCGCTCCGCCGCCGATTTTGTAACCGCGAGCAACGACAAAGACGGCATCGCGATCTTTATCGAGGAACATCTGCTGTAGCGCCGGGGGGGGACCACCGCAAAGGGGGCAGGCTCCTTTGCGGTGGCCTCTGGCGATTTGGGTGAATTGATACCTAAAATCTGCGCGAAAATTCAAATAACGTTGTCTGAACATCATGCTTCTAACTACCGGTGAAGTAAAGATATTCCCATCAATTTGGTAGTCTATTCCTCCCGGTTAATGACCTACCGCTCACGGTTGATTTTCGACCGTTCACAGGATGCACGCTCTTGAGCAAAATGTTGTGCAAATAAATAAAATGCTATTAAAAAAATGATAACTAGCTTAATTACCAGTAGAAATAGATATTTTATAGCGAATAAACGAAGGTAAATCCGAGCAAATGTCAAGAGAATTGAGAATTCGCTACAAAACTATCGGTATTTTTGCTTAGATGTTCAAACAATCGTTACAATATGTACTATAAGCGTGCGCAATTACAGATTGCGCAGATACGTTTGATAGTGAAAGAGCAAGATCGCGGTCTCTTGGGGAGGAGACATCGATGAAAGCGAATTCAGAAAAAACTAAGCAGAGTAAAAAAGCGACGCGCCGTGTACTGGCAGGCGTTTTGTGCGGAGCCTCCGTTTTGAGCCTTGTGCTGTCGCTCGTCATGCCTCCGATCTCGCAGGCCATTGCCAACGATGATCAGACAGTTTCTGCCGAGGAAACTGTGATGGGGGGGGGTTCCTCAAGTGAGTCTACTGATGTAGACAACACCAACAACGGGGATGCCGAAAACCAGAATAGTGACGAGACTGAGGGCGACGCGAGCGAAGATATCGCTGCAGCAGACTCGACTGCCGATGGCGCGGAAGCCAAGAGCACCGCGCAGCCTTCCGACGCACAGCCTTCCGATAATGAAAATAGCGACGAAAACGCTATCGCTCCCGTCAGTGACGATGGCTATATCGAGGTAAACGGTGACGTTGCTGGACGATTCACCGGTGGCGGTACGTTTCGACTGACGGGTTATGCCTATTCGAATCAGCAGATTGTCATCAACAAAGACACCACCATCGATCTTAACGGCAACATGCTCTGCCATGGTTCCGGCAACAAAGACTCCTTCTTTGTGGTCAAAGAAGGAGCCACACTCACTATCGAGGATTCAGGTAAAACTTCAGGTAAAACAATAGACAAACAGTCTCGGGTCGAAACGACGGCGGGTCAGCCTGCGACCATGACATGGGAAAAGGGAGACGGGTCTAGCTCTAATGGCGGCGCACCCAAGAGTCTTACTTACTATGAGACTAAGAGCACGCCCAATACAGATGGACTTTGCACCACCGAGACTACGTACAAGCATGACGTTACGGGCTTTGGCGCTATCGTTGCGGCATCGGACAGGGGTTCCGTAAAGCGAGTGGTCACCGTTAATGAGGACTGCACGCTCGATCTCAAGGGCGGCATGATTACCACGGCCGCCAATCTGAGCGATGACGGCCATGTGATTTTTTCTACGGGTAAGGTCAAAATCGAAGGCGGTTACGTCACCAACGGCAACGGCGGTGGCTGGGGCGGTGGTCTGTGCATAACGGGCGCGAAAGCCAGCCTCGAAATGACAGACGGTGTGGTCGCGGGAAACAAGGCAGCTTCTGGCGGCGGCGTCTACGCTGACAATGGAGCCACCTTGAAGCTTGCGGGTGGAATCATTTCTGGCAACGCTACGTATTCTGATTCGGTTGGTCTCGGTGGCGGCATCTTGGTTTCGGGCGGTAGTGTGACCGTTTCTGGTGGCTACATCACTAACAATAAATACGCCAAGTTTTGCGGCGAGGATGGCCAGGGTGGCCATGGCGGCGCTGGGCTTGCTGCCAATAACGGCGCCCATGTCACCATTTCTGGTGGCCAGATTACTGGCAACTATTCCGAGGAAGCTGGCGGCGGCGTTTACGTTACCAATATTTTTCAACATGATAGGGTATGGCTCGACATTAAAGGAGGAATTATTGCCTCTAACGTGAGCTACCGATCTGAAGGTGCCGGCATCCGAGTGGGCCAGATGATTGACGCGATGATAAGTGGAGCGTCAAAAGATAGCCCAGTCTACATCACTAATAACCACTGCATGTCTCGCTTTGACTGGGGCGGCGGCGGCATCTTTGTTCAGGGTGATTCGAATGTTGCAGCATCTAATGCTGGCAGGCTCTTTGTGTACAACTCGTACATTAGCGCCAATACAGCCGACGGCTACGGCGGCGGCGTTGCAGTCTGCCCCACGGGCAAGACGTTGGTAACGAACACTGAGGGCACGGCAATCTTTGGCAATTTGTCTGCCGGCGAAGAGCATGATGATAATCATTTTAATAATGAAAATGTTTACAACAAGGAGAAAAATACCGGCAATGAAGCTAAACCCCATCTTTCAGGTGGTGGTGGTGAAAAGACTGAAGATAGAGATGCATACAACTCGGAGGTGTTTCGCGAGAACGGTCATGCCGATTTCTTCCTTGCGGCAAAGGCTGGCCATACTGATCCGATTGCGGCAGTAATCGGCAAGATGCTCGGCGGCGGAGATGCCCAGTATTCGGGAAGTAAAGAGCTCAAGGAGAAGATTGATATTCCCGCCAATGGCGGTGTGCAGATTTATCAAAGCATAGGATTGACTTCGGGTGTTCAAGCCGGAAGCGATGAGGCGACGGCTGCGCAGAAAGCTGCGACAACCTTCATCACCGGAAATTATTCCTGGGATCATGGCGGTGGCATCATGTCGAATGGCGATCTGTACTTGGGTCAGCCTGCGGATACGTATGTCTACCCGAGCCTTAAGCTGAAGGCGACCAAGAAGCTAATCGATTCGCAGACTGATAAGAACAAAACGCTCACTGGGAATGAGTTCACCTTTATGGTCTACCGCAAGGATTCGGAAGATCCTTTCGTTAATGGGAAATTCAATCGCGACGCTTGCGCTGAGGTGGGAACTGCAAATAATGATGCAAGCGGCAACATCACGTTTAAGCTTGGTGAACAGTTCGCAGCGAGCGGTACGGCTGACAAAATCACATACTACTTGGTCGAAGATACCGGCGAGGACTCCGACATCACATACGACTCAGCTGTGTATGAGATTGTGGCATCGGTTAAGGATACAAAGACCGAGCTCATGACTGTTCCGACAAAAGAAAACCCGAACAAGCAGATACCCCTCAACATCCATAACTACACGATTGAAAACGTCAGTGTGACCAAGCATGAACTCGACAAGTCATCTGGGGTGTGGAGTGTCACAAATTCATGGGACAATGTGCAGAATAGAGATGGCTATTATCCAATTGCCTGTGAAGATAGCTCGGTGACTTTCACTAACGAATACACTCCGTACAACTCGTACGGCTCCTGGACTCCTAAGGCGACCAAGGTCGTTAAGGGTGGCGAGATGAAGGAGTTTACGCTCGAGTTTGCGGATAACGAGGACTTTAATAACGCTAAGACGGTTAATACGAAGGCTGGCGACAAGAAGTCCCAGACCCTGAGCTTCGTCGACAAGATTGAGTACACACTCGATAAGCTAAACAAGCTCGAGTCTGACTCCACCGGCCGTGGTGCAAGCAATACCTTCACCTATTACGTCCGCGAACAGCCGCCGACCGCACCGTTCACGAACTACACGTACGACAAGTCGGTCTACAAGATT
This sequence comes from uncultured Collinsella sp., assembly GCA_902468695.1. Taxonomy (GTDB): domain Bacteria; phylum Actinomycetota; class Coriobacteriia; order Coriobacteriales; family Coriobacteriaceae; genus Collinsella. Next base: position 528 of record CABQZS010000013.1, on the reverse strand, counting down.
ACGGTCAACGCAACTGATCAGTCTGATAAGACGATTAAGTGCGAAGTGTCTTACACCAAGATTTTCAATGCCAAGGGCAAAGAGATCTCCGCTGATAAGCAGCAACCGCTTAAATACGGTGAGGACACCAGCGCTGGCCAAAGCCTTCCCACCTTCACCAACACCTACTCCACCTCTTTGCCCCTTTCTGGTATGTCGGGCGTCACTCTGACGTACCTTGCCGGCGCGGCGGTGCTTTGCGCTGCTGCGGCCTGGATGCACATTCGTCGCAAGGCGAATGCGAAGGGAGGCAAGCGTCGTGAATAAGAAAGTTTGCTCCTTCCCGATCTTGTTTGCGCTGCTTGCCCTCCTGATCGGCACCTGCGCGGTTGTGTTCCCCGCATCCGCGCAGGCCGCGCCGACCTCGACCGGTTCCATCACGGTGAGCGGCACCGTGGCGCGCAGCTACGATGCCTTCCAGATCTTTAGCGCCAACGTCGTCGACGGCGACAGCGACGCCAAGATCGCCACCGACCTCGCCTGGGCAAG
>CABQZS010000012.1 GCA_902468695.1 uncultured Collinsella sp. | reverse complement strand
GTTGCCGCGGCGGCGTGCAAGGCGGCGCACGAGGTGGGCCTGCCGGTTATGGCCCATGTCGAGAGCACCGAAGGCGTGAAGGCTGCGCTTCAGGCCGGCGTCGATACGATCGAGCACGGCGCTCCGTTGACGCCCGAGATTATGGAACTGTACCGTGGCGCCGCGGGCACGCAGCTCGAGGGGCGTGCGCCCAGCGTTACCTGCACTATCAGCCCGGCGCTGCCGTTTGTATTGCTCGACCCGGAAAAGACCCATTCGACCGATACACAAAAGAAGAACGGTGACATCGTGTGCTCGGGCATCATCGAGAGCGCCCGTGCCGCACTGGAAGCTGGCGTTAAGGTGGGCCTTGGCACGGACTCGAGCTGCCCGTTCGTGACGCAGTACGACATGTGGCGTGAGGTGGCCTATTTTGCCAAGTATGTCGGCGTGAGCAACGCCTTCGCGCTGCATACGGCTACGCAAGTCAACGCCGAGCTGCTGGGGCTGCGCGGCGAGACCGGCACAATCGAGTGCGGCAAGGCCGCCGATATCCTGGTGACGCGCAAGAACCCGCTCGATGACCTGTGCGCACTGCGTGAGCCGACGCACGTGATGTGTCGCGGTGATCTGGTGCGCAAGCTCAAGGTGAAGCGTATTCCCGAGGTGGACGCCGAGCTCGACGCGATTATGGCCATGCCTGCCGAGGCGTTGGCCGAGGAGCTTGCCCGCGATGGCGTGGCGTAGGTGTGACAAAGGGGCGGCTCCGTTGCCGCATGCAAAAGCCGAGGTCTCAACACGAGGCCTCGGCTTTTTTATCGAACAAATACTTAGGATTTGGGACAAACAAACCTAATTAATTTGTCCCGCGTGCGGGCGCTACGAGCGCGTTTCCATCTTGGCGTGGCACTTGGGGCAGGTGACGCGGATCTTGCCCTTGCCCTTGGGGACGGACAGCATCTGGCCGCAGTTGGGGCACTTGAGGTACGCCGTGGTCTTGCGACCCTTCCACATCTTCTTGGCCGTGCGCTTGGCACGCTCAAAGTCTTCCTTACTGGTGCCGGCCGCGCGTGAGGTGCTGGCCGCTGCGGCCCCGCCGCCCAAGCTGGCGACGAATTTGCCCAAGCCGGGAACATTGACGGTCGCGGCGACAAAGGCCTCGTTCTCCTTGCGACGTGCATCGATGTTTTTGGACAGGCCGCGCAGCACGCCAATCACGATGACGGCGATGGCGATCCAGCTGAGCCACTGGATGCGGGCTATCGATCCGATCATCGCGATGACAATACCCGCAAAACCCATCACGATGGTGAGCTCGTCAGCGCCATTGCGACCCTTCATAAAGTCATTCATGCAAATTGCCTTTCGTTCGATATGCTGCACGCCTTTATACCCGATTTAGAGCAAGGGGGACAGGTTAATCTGCACCAAGGTGGTGCAAACATACCTGTCCCCGGAACACCAAGACGGTGCAAAGAAGTCTGTCCCCAATGCCCCAATTACTTGGAGAGCTTGTCGACGACGCGTTCGATCTCGGCGAGCTTGGCGGCTTTGAGGTCTTCGTCGCCCGATTCGATTGCCGAAGTCACGCAGCCCTCGATATGCGCCTTGAGCACGTCGGCGTTAATGCGCGCGAGGAGCGCCTGTGTGGCCATGAGCTGCGTGGAAATATCGACGCAATAGCGGTCCTCCTCGACCATCCGCAAGATGCCGTCGATCTGGCCGCGTGCCGTCTTGAGCATGCGGGTCACCGATTTGTGGTCTGCCATCATGGCGGGTCCTCGTTTCTGGTCGATCTTTCGGATGTCCCCGTCAGTTGCGGTGAGATACGGACCGTTTAAAGGCCTAGGGCGGCTCAACAGTCCGTATTTCACCGCAATTTCTGAGGATTGAGTAGGCGGCGTCTGCTACGCGGCGGTCACGGACAGGGCGTGGAACTTCTCCCCGGCGCCCTCGACGGCGGCGGCGAGCTGGTCGGCGGTCACGGTGTCGGCACACTCCACCTGGACAGTCTGAGTCTCGTGATCGGCGTCGGCGTCGGTCACGCCGGCAACGTTGAGCAGCGCCGTCTCGACGGTGGCGTCGCAGTGGCCGCACATGAGGCCAGACGTTTTAACGATGTAGTTCATGATTATCTCCTTTTCGTTGAGTACCTAAAGTTGCGGTGGAATACGGACTAAATAGCGGTTTAGCTAAGCATGTTACGCCTTATTTCACCGCAACTGATGGTGTAAAGGTTCGCAGGCGCAGTGCGTTGCTTACGACGCACACGCTCGACAGGCTCATGGCCGCGGCGCCAAACATCGGCGAGAGCTGCCATCCGGTGAGCGGGAAGAACACGCCCGCCGCCAGCGGAATGCCGATGCCGTTGTAGAACAGTGCCCAGAACAGGTCCTGCTTGATGTTGCGGATCGTGGCGCGCGACAGCTCGATGGCGCGGGCGACGTCCACGAGGTCGCTGCGCATGAGTACCACGTCGGCGCCCTCCTTGGCGATGTCGGCGCCGGTGCCGATGGCAAGACCAACGTCGGCGCGCGCCAGGGCGGGGG
>CABQZS010000011.1 GCA_902468695.1 uncultured Collinsella sp. | reverse complement strand
CTTGGCGGGCTCGGCCTCATCAGCAGCGCCTTCGCCCTCGGTGGCACCCTCGCTCGCAGCCTTCTCGGCGGCAAGGCGGGCACGGCGCTCGGCAAAGGTCTCCTTCTTTGCGGGCGCAGCCGTCTCGACGGCATCCTCGTCCGCATCGGAATCATCATCGACGGCAGCCTTCTTGGGCTTGACCGGGGCCGATGCGGCCTCGCTCACCGGATCGATAATCTCGGACTGAACAACGGCCGTCATCTTTTCCTGCGTCTCGCGGAACTGACGGATGGCACGGCCGATCGTACGGCCCATCTGTGGGAGCTTATCCGGGCCAAACAGCAAAAAGCCGAAGACCACGATGATCGCGAGCTCACCCTCTCCAATACCAAACACACATACCTCCAAGGCTCGATGTGAGTCGAGCCCGCACCGCGCCATTCGGCCGGAACTCGTCTATTCATTCGGTCAAGTATAGCGCCCGGACGCCAAAACGTCCGAGCGCATCACAAACATATGCCAAACAGCACGCCCTTTTGGGGGCAAAGATTATGCAGCGGTGATCGAAATCTCCTGGTCGACACCCAACAGCTGGACCACGCGCATCACCGGGGGCTGCACATTGGTGCAGCTAAAGCGCTTGCCGTGGTCGACCGCGTGGTGTGCGGCGCCCACGAGCACGCCAATGCCCGTCGAATCAATGTAGCTCACCTGGGCAAAATCGAGCTCAACGGCCTCGGTGGGCTGCTCGAGCGCCAGGTCGATGGCATTGCGCAGGCTATCGGCGTTAGAGATATCGATCTCGCCGGTTACCTTAATGGTGTAGAGCTCTGGCGTGGGGTTGGTGGAAATACCCAAATCCATGTATACGCTCCTTTACGTATCGAAAGTGCGGATAGTACGGGAAGCCGCGCGTTAGGCGCGCTCGGCACGCGCAAGCTCGGCAGCGACGAGCTTAACGGCCAGCACCAGCACATCGAGCGCGGCCTCCAGGTCCTCGACCGTGGGATAGCTCGGCGCGATGCGGATGTTGGTGTCGCGCGGGTCCTTGCCATAGGGCCAGGTAGCACCGGCCGGCGTGAGCTTGACGCCCAGGTCGGCACAAAGCGCGGCGACCTTTTGGGCCGAGCCCTCGGGACCATCAAAGCTCACAAAGTAGCCGCCGCGAGGATGCGTCCAGGTAGCGCAGCCCGTCTCGCCCAGGCCCTCGGTGAGCTTGCGCTCAACGGCCTCAAAGCGCGGGCGCAAAAACTCGGCATGCTTTTTCATGTGCTCCTTGACCGCCTCGATGGTGGGAAGGAAACGCACGTGGCGCAGTTGGTTGAGCTTATCGGCGCTGATGAGGCCGGCCTTCAGGCGCTTGGAGAACTCCGCGATAACCGCGGGGCTCGCACCGATAAAGCCGATACCGGCACCCGGGAAAGTGATCTTGGACGTCGAGGCAAAAGCCACCACGCGGTCCTCGGTGCCCGCCGCGCGGGCAAGATCGAAGATGTTGGCGAGCTCGTCGGTCTCGTCGTACAGGTCGTGCACGCAGTAGGCGTTGTCCCAGAAGATGCGGAAATCGGGCGCGGCCGTGGGCATCTCGACCAGGCGGCGCACAGTGTCCTCGCTAAAGGTGATGCCCGTGGGGTTGGAATACTTGGGCACGCACCAGATGCCCTTGATGGAATCGTCGGCGGCGACGAGGCGCTCGACCTCGTCCATGTCGGGGCCGTTGTCGGTCATCGCGACGGGGACGTTCTCGATACCCAGATCGGCGGTGATGCCAAAGTGGCGGTCGTAGCCGGGAACCGGGCACAGGAACTTGACCTTCTTGCCGTCGTGCGCGGCCTCGTAAGCCTCCCAAGGGTCGCTACCACATGAGCCGCAACGCCAGAACATACCGGCGATATCGTGCTCGATCAGCAAGCTCGACGAACCCAGCACGAGCGTCTGCTCGGCGGGGCAACCCAGGAACTCCCCTGCCAGCTTGCGTGCCGAGGGAATGCCCTCAAAGCAGCCGTAGTTGGAGCAGTCGACGTTGCCGTCGTGCAGATCGGCATCGGCATTGAGGATATCGAGCATGGGTCGAGAGATGTCCACCTGGGAGGGCGACGGCTTGCCGCGGGCCATGTCGAGCGCCAGGCCCTTGGCCTTGACCTCGGCGACCTCGGCCTTGAGCGCCTCGATGGCGGCATCGAGTTCGGTGGTTTCCATCTTCTGGTAGATCGTCTGCATGGGTGCGACCTTTCACGAAGCGGTACGTTGCAATTCTTCTAAGTATAGACCGCCACCGTCGCAACGTTATGAAGCCGTGATAGATTAAGTCCATCGCAATGAATTACGAATCGCCGCGCATGCCGGCGTGGAGCGCCCAAGGAGGCACTATGGAGTACGGATCGTTCCAGGCCGAGGAATTCGGCGACCTGCAGCGCCTGGTCGACGGACTGTTTTATGACCGCCACGCCATCGACCGCCTGGATCTGATCGTACAGGCCGAAATCTTGGACCTGGCGCCCGACCTCATGGAAATCGTGAACCTTTTGCCGCCCGGCTACTACGACCGCCAATCGCTTTGCGACCAGCTCAACTCCGCCTTGGCCGCCCACGGCTGGGGCGCCGTCTACGGCACCGTGGAATAAGCCTCGAGGCCGACGATTTGGCCCGCTTCCCGACCCTGGCGAGACTTGTTTTAGGGCTTGTGGCCAAAAAAGGGCAAATATGAGTACTGTTGCCTTTTTAGTAGCAGCGATTCTTGGTCGAAATCGGCAAAACTCGACTTGAAACTCCCTAATCACCGTCAGCTAGCGCCAAATTGGAAGTCGATGATCACTCATTAACGTACAGTTCTTATAACTTTGTTCATTATTTTCCATACCTAAAATGAAACGCCGTTTGTGACAGTACTCACAAACGGCGTTTTTTGACCACTGGCGTGTCTGGCAGGCGGCAAGCACCGCCCGAGTCCGCATTTTGAACGCGCCCGAATCGGTTCTGAAACCGGTTTTCGCGCTCTTACTCGTCCTTGGGCGCGGGGTGCTTGCAGATCACACTCATGTAGATCATGCCAAGTACGGCCGCGGTGACAGAGCCGGCGAGAATAGCGGCCTTGGCGGCCAGAACCTCAAACTGGGCCGTCGGGAAGGCAAGACCGCTGATGAGAATCGACATGGTAAAGCCGATGCCGCCCAGAATGCCCACACCGGCGATCATGTGCCAGTTGACATTGTGCGGCAGCTCGCAGACCCTAAACTTAACCAGGGCAAACGTCATGCCAAAGATACCAATCGGCTTGCCCAGCAGCATGCCAAAGTACACACCGAGCGTCACCGGGTCGGTGAGCAGCGTGCTCATGTCCACGCCCACTAGGCGAACCTGTGCGTTCACGAACGCAAAGATCGGCAGAATCACAAAGTTGACCGGCGTGGAGATCAGACGCTCCATGCGGATGAGCGGCGGGGTCACGCGGTGCATGACGCGCTCGACCTTGGTGGTCGAAACGGTAAAGTCATGCTGGCCCAAGATGTGCGCCTCGTCGTCGTAGCGGTCGTCGAGCAGCGGCAGGCACTCGCCCAACCAATCGGTGAGGCTATCAAGCTTGACGCCGCACTTGGCCGGGATGGTAAAGGCCAAGATGACGCCAGCAAGCGTGGCATGTACGCCGCTCTTGAACATGCAGAACCACAGCAGCAGACCCAGTACCGAATACGGGGCAAGGCGGTAATGCTGCGTCTTGTTGAGCCACACGAGCGCGCAGGTCACCAGCGCGGCGGCGCCCAACCAAAACGGATTGGGGCTCTGACCGTAGAAGATGGCGATGGCGGCGATGGAAATGAGGTCGTCGGCGATGGCGAGCGTCGAGAAGAACACGCGCACGCCGTTGGGCACGCGATTGCCCAAAAGCGACAGCACGCCCAGCGCAAAGGCAATATCGGTTGCCATGGGAATGGCCCAGCCGTTGTGCGCGCCGGCATGGTTAAAGATCAGATAGATGCAGGCGGGAACGACGACGCCGCCCACGGCCGCCAGCATGGGAAGCATGGCCTGGCGCGGGTTTTTGAGCTCGCCGACCGTCATCTCATACTTGAGCTCAATGCCCACCAGCAAAAAGAAAATCGCCATGAGGAAGTCGTTGACGAAAAGCTCAACGGTGAGACCGGCCGTAAGGTTGCCCAGGCCCACATACAGCGGGGTCTCCAAAAAGTGATGGATGACCTCGTAGGCATCGGTGTTGGCGCAAACGACGGCGGCGATGGCGGCGAAGACCATGACGGCGGCGGAAATCGTGCCGTTCTCGGCGATGCGCTCCCAAATGTCGTGGCGCTCAAAACGCTTGCGCTCACGAACGTTGAACAGCTGCTCAGTTGCTGCCATGGGCGGCTCCTTTCACGGGAAAGCTCCCGTCTTAAAAAAGCACGGCCCGCCCAAGTGGCGGCGCCGCGCTCTAACGTATTACGCTTGCATCTAGCCTACCCTGCACGACAAGCACGCAGGCGTGACCGAAAAGCGGAACCACAGGTTGAACATTATTTGCTCAACGGCACGGGCACGCCTGTCCCGGAGACGACGCGGCGACGTGCATAAAAAACGACCGGAGCGCGGGGCGTCCGCGATCCGGTCGTGGCGTTTGGTCAACTAAACCTAGCAGGCGGCCATGATGGGGGCAGCGACCTGCTTCTTACGGGAGAGGACGCCCGGCATCCAGACGCCGTCGTGCTCGTCGGCAATGCCCAGGCCCTTCTGAGCGGCCTCGGTCTCGCCCTCGAGCAGGACCTGCGAGCCCTCCTCCATGATGTCGGTGATGCACAGGACGATGCCGTCAGCACCCTTCTCGGCGGCGTAGGCGCGCATGGCCTCGCGAATCTCGTCGATCATGCCGAGTGCGCGGGTCTTGTCGACAGTCTCGTACTGGCCGATGAGCAGCTTCTTGCCAGCGGGCTCAAACATCTTGATGTCGTTGCCGACCATCTCGGCAGCAGTGAAGGAGCCGGACGGACGGGTGAGGAAGACCTCCATGCCAAACTTGACCGGGTCGACGCCCACCTGCTCGCCGAGCTTGGCGGCGACGACGCGGTCGACATCGGTGGTGGTGGGGCTCTTGAGCATGAGCGTATCGGTCATCATGGCCGAGAGCAGCAGCTTGGCCTGAACGTCGGAAAGCTCAACGCCGAGCACGCCGGCGAGCTTGGTGACGATGGTGCAGCTGGAGCCCCAGGGCAGGCAGATGTAGTGCAGCGGGCCGGCGGTCTCGAAGTCGCCGATGCGGTGATGATCGACAACGCCAAAGACCGTGGCGTCCTTAAGGCCGGCGACGGACTGGGCGGACTCGTTGTGGTCGGTGAGGACGACGAGCTGGCCGGCCTCGACGGACTCGATCACGCGGGGCTCGGCGATGCCGGCGTCGGCGAGCAGCTTGGCGGACTCGGCCGGAAGCTGACCAAGGGCGCAGGCCTCGTAGGTGTTGCCGGCATACTCAACCTGGTTGAGCAGCTGGGACAGGACGACGGCGCTCATGATGGCGTCGTTATCGGGGTTCTGGTGACCAAAGACAAGAACGTTTGCCATGG
>CABQZS010000010.1 GCA_902468695.1 uncultured Collinsella sp. | reverse complement strand
TACGTAATCGTGGTTGAGTCTGGGTCGGATGTGACGCCGGAGCTCTGCGAGCGCTACGGCATCGTGCGCGTGCCCATGCATGTCATGATTGGTGACGAGACCGTCGAGGACGGCTCGATCGATCCGCTCGAGATTTATTCGCGCTGCAACGAGTTTGGTGTGATGCCCAAGACCAGTGGCTGTTCGCCAGCGGATTTTGCGCATGTGTACGACCGCATCCATGCCGAGCAACCCGACGCGACTATTTTGCATCTTGCATATTCCGAGGCCACGACCTGTTCGCATCAGTCCTCTAAGATTGCGGCCCAGGGGCGCGACTACGTGTTCTCCATGGATACGCGTTTTGTCTCGGTGGGCCAGTCGCTCGTTGTCGTCGAGACCGCCAAGTATATTGAGGCTCATCCCGATGCCACCGTCGACGAAATTTTCGCCTTCACCAATTCGGTCATGGACCGCGTGCTGTTGGGCTTTGTCCCAACCGATCTCGCCTTCCTTAAGGCCGGCGGTCGCTTGTCCAACGTCGCGTTCCTGGGCGCCCATCTGCTCAAGATTAAGCCCTGCATTGAGGTAATGGGCGGCAAGTTCGTGGCAACCAAGAAGTTCCGCGGCTCTATGCTCAAGTGCGCCCGCGCCTTTATTGATCACATGGTTGCCAAGGGCGAGATTGACTACTCGCACATTGGCCTGGCGTATTCGGTAGGTCTTTCCGAGGAGCTGCGCGACGACATGGAAGTCTATGCGCACGACCTGGGCTTTAAGGACATTACCTGGACTCAGGTCGGCGGCGTCATCTCGAGCCATTGCGGCCCGACCGCCTTCGGCGCGGTGCTCACGCTCAAGGCGTAAGGCCTGGTGTCTATCGATATCTATTGCCTCGGCGGCGGGTGGGTTGTGACAACCTTCCCGCCGCTTTTGTGTGGGGCCAAATAGAACAACCCAATTGACCACTAAACCGTTTCACCATCATGCGTATGGGCTAGAATGGCTCTGGCATTTATGTAACTAAAACCAATGAGAGGCAAGGTAGCGGGAATGGCTGAGATGACGCTCGAGGGTGTGGACGCTCGTCCCGAGGACTCCGCGTTTGCCCTGGGCCGCGTACATTCGATTGAAACGATGGGTACGGTCGACGGACCCGGCATCCGCTTCGTAGTGTTTGTCCAAGGCTGTCCCATGCGCTGCGCGTATTGTCACAATCCCGATACCTGGTCGGTCAACGGCGGCACGATGGTGACCGTCGAGCACCTCATGGACGAGTTCCAGAGTAACCACGAGTTCTATCGCAGCGGTGGCATTACGGTGTCCGGTGGCGAGCCGCTTCTGCAGCCCGAGTTTTTGGCCGACCTGTTCCGCGCAATGCACAGCAACCCCGATGGTCGTGTACATACCTGCCTAGATAGCTGTGGCTACGCCTTCGACCCCCAGCATCCCGAGAAGTTCGATGCCGTGCTCAACGAGACCGACATGGTACTGCTCGATATTAAGCATGCCGACCCGGTCGAGCATAAAAAGCTGACCGGTTGTGATCCCGCACGCATCCTGGCGTTTGGCGATGAGCTTGCACGTCGCAAGATCAAGGTCGTTATCCGTCACGTGGTGGTGCCGGGCATTACCGACACGGTGGAGGAGTGCGAGAAGCTCGGTCGCCTCATCGCTCCATGGCACAACGTGGTGGGCCTGGAAATGCTGCCGTATCACACCATGGGTGTCGTCAAGTACGAGCAACTGGGCATTCCCTATAAGCTCGAGGGCGTGCCGCAGATGGATACCGCGCGCATGCCCGAGCTGCGCAACGCCGTCATGACGGGCATGAAAAAGCGCCGCGCGGAACTCAAAAACGCCATCGGCTAGCGAGCCATTTTCGCTCCCCAAGGGCACTCATTGGGGACAGACTTAAATGAGTGCCCCTGGGCACCAAGTTGATTGCCAAAGAGCTCCGTCAAGTTGCGGTGGAATAGTTCTTGTTTTCCGGCTTATGCCGCCCAAATAGGAACTATTCCACCGCAACTGCGTTTTGGGCGGAGATGCGCAACAGAATCGTGCCATTTGGATAAATACGCTTGTGGTTTCTTTAAAGACACCTTAAACGCCGCTGAATATCTTTGGAAAGAAATGCCTGCTCGGTATTATGCTGCTCGTATATAAACGGTAGCAGTCAGGAGACCACGTGCGAAACAACGCATCGCGGGACGAGTATGTGCCGCAGCATAGCAGCAGATATGAGACGAAGGGCACGTCTTCGCGTGGCCTTGTCGACGCTCGCATCCGCGTGACGAAGATTGCCGCCATTGGGATGCTAACGTTGGCGGTTATTATCCTCGGAATTACCGCCAAAACCTACGCGTCGGAGCGAATGGCACACTCAGATGCGTCAACGGTACAGATGCAAAACAAAAAGGTCTCTGAATCTAAAGCCACCGCAAGCCAAACCCTGTCGACAGCGAGCCTCAAGACGAGGCTTTCGAAGGCGGACTTTAACGATATTCCCTCAGGCGATACTGTGCAGACCTTCTCACTGGTTGATGACCAGATCCCCGCCCTGGAGGATGAGGGCCTCGCCGCGCTCCAAGATGCCCTGAGTCAGGCGCAGGAGCTGGGCGATGTGGGCGTGGTGTTTTACGATCTGACGAGCGGCAAGGGCGTGACGTATGACGCGGACGCCGAGGTGTACGGTGCGAGCAGTTATAAGGCACTCTATGCGTTGTACATCTGCGAATCCCTGGTCGAGACGGGCCAGGTCTCACTCGATGATTCCCTTGGCACCTATGGTGGCTATAACATAGGCTGGCAGACGGTGCGCGACCTAATCGAGGCCGCGGTCGTTAATTCGGACAACGATTCGTTTATTGCGTTACGCGCGGCGTTTGACCGTGTCGATTACGAGGATTGGATTGCCGCACTCGGCGTCGAAGACGAGGTCGCGCTCGATCCAATGAGCGATTTCCCAACCTACTGCCCGCGCACCTCGGCCAAGTTGTGGCGCGAGATGAGCGAGTATTTGAGCTGTGGCAGTGAGGCCTCCCAGTGGTTATCTGAACTGTTGTCATCAACATCGCGCTCATTTATCCGTGATGGGATTGCCGACGAGCAGGTTTTGGTGCGCAACAAGGCAGGCTGGATTAGCGAGGATGGTTGCTATTCGACATGCGATGCGGGCCTTATCGACATCGATGGCCGTACCTATGTCATGAGCATCATGACATCGATGCCATGGAGCGATCGCTCGAGCGAGGTTACGGCTGCGATTGCAAGGGCTCTGTTTGATACGCGAGCTGCGCTGGCCTAGCGTGTTCGTTTGGCGTTGGCAAACAAAATGCTGGTACCATACCGTGGTTGAGAATTTCGTATAGGTTTGGGGAATGGCATGGCTACCATCGCGATTATCGGTGCACTCGAAAAAGAGATCATGCAGATTAAGGAAGAGCTGAGCGACGTTTGCGAAGCACAGGAGGCAGGCTTGACCATTGTGAGCGGTGAGCTCGACGGCCTGTCGATTGTCGCCACGACGGCGGGTATGGGCACGGTAAACGCTGCCGCCGCAACACAGCACCTCATTAGCAAGTATGCTCCACAGGCAGTTGTGCTTTCGGGTATCGCGGGCGGTTTGAACCCCAAGCTCCATATCGACGACGTGGTCATCGGCAAATGCCTGCGCTATCTGGATACCGATACCGCGCTTATCGCCGAGTCTGCACCGGGGCTCGAGGAGTTTGGTTCGACGCCTGCGCTGGTCGATATTGCTGCCGATGTGCTTGCTGAGCGTGGGTTTGTTGATGCTTCGACAAATGCAGCAGCTTCGAACGAGGGCGCAAAGCAGTTCCTGGTCGGCACGATTGCCACGGGTAACCGCTTTGTGACGGGCGCCGCCATGCGCAACGATGCTATCGAGGCGACGCATGCCGATTGTGTCGGCATGGAGGGCGCGGCAATTGCCCACGTCGCAACCAAAAATGGTGTCGATTGCCTGGTGCTGCGCGCTATCAGCGATAATTGTGACGAGGCGTACGATGCGATTTGCGACCGCGAGTTCGACCTGTTCGAGTATGCCCGTACCGCGAGTGGCATTACGCTCGATATTGTTCGCCGTATCGCTGCTATCTATTAGCGTGCTCTTTTGTAAGAACCTACGACCAAGGAGTGTCCATGGCCGATTCCATTAACTACCAGCTTGCCAAGTTCGTCGCCAGCTATGGCAAGGTTTCGCAGATTCCCGAGTCCACCTGCCCCGAGGTGAGCTTCGTCGGCCGCTCCAACGTGGGCAAGTCGTCGATCATGAACAAGCTTTTTGGCCGCAAGAACCTCGTCAAGGTTTCGAGCACACCGGGCAAGACGAGCAACATCAACTTCTTTGAGGCTGACGACGTGCACTTCGTCGACCTGCCGGGCTACGGTTTCGCCCGCCGTTCCAAGGCCGAGCGTGACCGCTGGGCAGAACTTATCGGCGACTTCTTCGACTCCGAACGCAGCTTTAACCTGGTTGTATCGCTGGTGGACATTCGCCACGATCCCAGTAAGCTCGACCATGACATGATCGACTACCTGCAGGGCAACGAGTTCAACTTTATCGTCTGCCTCACCAAGGCCGACAAGCTCAGCCGCACCCAGCAGGCCCGCCAGACAGCAGCCATCAAAAAGCAGCTCAACGTCCCGGCCGAGAACGTAATCATCACAAGCTCCCAGACCGGTACCGGCATCGACGAACTCAAAAAGCGCATCGCCGAGGCCTGCCTCTAATCGGGCTGCAACCCCTCAAAAGCTCTCATCTATATCACCTCAGTGATAGTTATTGGTAAACTATCACTGAGGTGATATTTTTTTGGAGGTCGATATGGAGCTTTGGCACGGGTCGGAGGTTGTTGTCGAACGTCCGTCGTTGGATAAATGCAGACAATTCAATGACTATGGGCGCGGGTTTTATTGCACGCCACATGAGGAAATGGCGATGGAATGGGCATGCCGGACCGAGTCTGATGGCGTTGCCAATCGATATGAGCTTGATTTAGATAGCCTTTCGGTCTTGGATTTGGAGTCTGGGGAGTTTTCAATCCTCAATTGGCTTGCAATTCTGGCGAACAACAGAGAGTTCAATGTTTCGACGCCAGTAGCACGCGAGGGGCTTCGCTATCTACTTGATAACTGTTTAATTGATACATCTCCTTATGACGTTATTCGAGGCTATCGTGCAGACGATTCCTATTTCTCGTTTGCAAGACAGTTTGTCAACGGCATGATTTCGCTCAGGCAATTGCAGCGCATTATGTTTTTGGGGGATTTGGGCATTCAATATGCGCTTATGAGTGAGCGTGCGTTCTCGGCGATTAGGTTCCGCGATTGGAAGCAGGCTTCGGGGCCTGAGTATTATCCCAAGCGTTTTGAGCGAGAGCAGAATGCTCGACGCAAATATTTGGATACGGTCAATGGGTTCGATTCCGAAGGTATCGACATTAGGGATTTAATGGCAGGGAGGGTTGATTTAAATGATCCAAGAGTTAACAGATCGTGGGCCGAGTAGGACATATCCCGTCTACTACCTCGAGGATGCAATGAACAACCTCGGCGACTGCTTTGACTATGCCGTTAACGATTATGGAGCAGAAGGATCGGAAGTTGCGGAACTCTTTTGCCTGAGCGGCGTAGCTCGCGAGTTCGAACGCGGCAACGCATGGGTAGTGTCGGGAAAATCGGGCGTTGAGCTGTTCGCGCTTATCGCTGAAAGGTCGGGCTATCAATCAAGGCCGATGCCAAATCGAACCTACCGATTCGAAAAGACACCGGAATATTGGACAGGCTGGATATTGGCATATCTGCAGTGGCGATTAGGAGAGTCTTTCGAAGATTTGCTGCATGTCGTTCCGTTTGACGCACTGCGCAGTCTGTACTATCCCTGGCACGAAGCCTCGGAGGAACGCGTGGCTCGCCTCGTCTGCGATATGGCGAAAAAAGCGTCCAGGCAAACCAAACTTGCGTTAGCAAGAAAGAAGCTTAAGAAAACCCAACAAGACCTGGCATACGAATCGGGTGTGTCACTCCGCTCAATCCAAATGTACGAGCAACGCCAGAGAAACATCAACGAAGCCTCGGTAACAACCGTAAGGGATATAGCAAAAGCCCTCCACTGCAACATCGAAGACCTCCTAGAACCAGTCTTCGAATACAAAGAAACCAGTGCAGCCTAAACCAAACAAATCACCAAAGCTCATCTAAAGAATATGCTCCACACCAGCAAGAGCCCCTATCAATAAAAGGCCATAATTTCAGCCCGGCGCCCCTTCAAAGCGTGGGTCCCTGTAGACATCCTCAGCAAGGTGGGCGCAGGGACGGTCGGGATGTTCCCTCAAAATCATTCCGCAGCGCGAAGGCCCCTTGTCCGCCGCTCCGTAGGAGCAGGACAAGGGGCCTTCATGCGCGAGGACGATTTTGAGGGAACATCCCGACCGTCCCGGACAGGTATATGGGGAGGATGTCTACAGGTACTCGATTTGAGCGCCCTCGGTGTCGCACGTTAGAATATGCGTGTCACACTTGGGGAACTGCTCGCGCAGCTTGACCTGCAGGAACTTTGCCACGATGGTGTCGTCAGTCACAGCCATAAGGGTCGAGCCCGAACCGCTGATCCAGATGGTCTTAGCGCCTCCGTTAAGGCAGGTGTCGCGCACGGCGTTGTAGTCGGGGATGAGGCGGCGGCGATAGGGCTCCTGAATGCGGTCGTCATTGGCGGCGGCAATCAGGTCGAGGTTGCCGGACTCAAGACCGCGCGTCATGCCGGCGATACGGCCCATCTGCCATACGGCGGTGGAGAGCGGAACTTCCTGCGGCACGACCTTGCGCGCCTCGCTCGTATGTACCTCGTAGGGCGGAATCACGGTAATAAAACGCAGGCGATCGCTCACCTCGTAGCGCAGGCACTGGGGGAGCGAATCGGTCGGCGTAAAGGAACAGACGGCGCCGCCCAGGATAGCAGGGGCGACGTTATCGGGATGGCCCTCGACCTCGGTGGCAATGCGGACGAGCTCAGCGCGGTCGACGGTGTGGCCTGTCAGTGCGGCGGCGGCCATAATGCCGGCGACGACGCAGGTGGAGCTGGAACCCAGGCCACGGGCGACGGGCACGTCGGTCTGAATGTCGATAGCAACGGGAAAAGCCGGCTCGCCCCAGGCGGCCAGAGCATCGACAAAGCTCACATAGACCAGGTTATTCTCGTTTTGGAACTCCTCGGGGCAGCCCGTGATGGTGAGCTTGTCGGCGCGCTCGAAGGTGAAGTGCGAGTAGAGGCTAACGGCCATGCCGAGGGTGTCGTAGCCGATGCCTAGGTTGGCGCTGGTTGCTGGGACGGTGATTTTGATCATGTGAGTCCTCCTGGGCGGGTCTGGCCGTTTAGTTCGCTGCTCGGGCAGTCCTGGCTCGCTCGGAAAGCACATTAAGTGCTTTCCGGCTCGTGCGGAACTCGCGACGAACTAAACGGCCAGACCCGCTCGCACGCTCGTCATCATCCCGAAAGCTAAATAATTAGAAGGTGCGCCGGCTTTCGCCGGCGCTTAATAAGGGATCTAGTTGGTGCTCATTCGTTTTGCTGCAGACTCGACGTAGCTTGCCATCTCATCGACGTCGCAGACGTCTTCGAAGCGGACGGGCTTGGAGTCGAGTTCGGCGAGCTGGGTCGGGGCGACCGTATTGGTTGCCTGCTCGAGCACGCGCATAGCCTCAAAGTCGTCTTCGGGAACGTTAAGCCCCAGAGCGTCGCAGCAGGCGCGTGGGAACTTGTAGGGGCTGGCGGTCGAAAGCAGCACGCGGGCCTTGGCGCCCTCGGCGGGAGCGACCTTTTCGAAGACGTGATAGCCGCAAGCGGTGTGCGGATCGATCACGTAGCCGTTCGCGCCCCAGCAGCTCTTGATGGCGGCGCGGACCTCGTACTCGCTGGCCCAACCGCAGCCAAACACGCTCTGGATCTTGGTCAGCAGCTCGGCGGGCACCTCG
The DNA here is from genome assembly GCA_902468695.1 of uncultured Collinsella sp. GTDB lineage: Bacteria > Actinomycetota > Coriobacteriia > Coriobacteriales > Coriobacteriaceae > Collinsella. The sequence goes on along the minus strand of CABQZS010000010.1, from coordinate 3,913 downwards.
TAGCGACCAGTCTGTGCCAGCTGCTCCATAAGGCCGGCAACGAGCTCGCAGTCGCCATCGGACAGGAAGTAGAGCATGCGCTCCAGGTTGGAGCTGATGAGGATGTCCATCGACGGCGAGATGGTCGTGAAGAACGGACGGTTGCGGTCGTAGACGCCGGTGGTCAGGAAGTCAGCCAGCACGTTGTTCTTGTCGCTCGCGACGATGAGCTTGGCGACGGGCAGACCCATGCGCTTGGCATAGTAGCCGGCCAGGATATCGCCGAAGTTGCCGGTCGGCACGCAGAACTCCACGGCATCGCCGGCCTCGATGGCGCCGGCGCGCAGCAGCTGCGCATAGGCGGCAAAGTAGTAGACGACCTGCGGCACCAGGCGCCCGACGTTGATGGAGTTGGCGCTCGAAAGCACCGTGCCGGCGGCTTCAAGACGCTCGGCAAGCTCCTTATCGGCAAAGATGCGCTTGACGGCACTCTGGGCGTCGTCGAAGTTGCCACGGATGCCGCAGACGGCGACGTTGTCGCCTTCCTGTGTGGACATCTGCAGGTTCTGCACGCGGCTGACCTTGCCCTCGGGATAAAAGACGGTAATACCCGTGCCCGGAGCGTCGGCAAAACCGGCGAGTGCGGCCTTGCCGGTGTCGCCCGACGTGGCAGTGACGATCATGATGCGCTCGGCGCCGCCGTCCTTGGCGGAGGTGCGGGCCATCAGGCGGGGGAGCATCTGCAGGGCGACGTCCTTGAAGGCGCTTGTGGGGCCGCCAAAGAGCTCCATAACATAGGTCTGAGGGGCGTCGGTGCCCGGCGCTGCGTCGAGTTTGAGGAGCGGCGTTACCTCTTCACTCGCGAACGTGCCGCGGTATGCCTCGTCGACACACGCCGAAATTTCTTCGGCCGTGTAATCATTCAGTAACATTCCCAACACATCTTGAGCGATTTCAAAGTACGATTTATCTGCAAGCGAGCTGATATCGACCTGCTGGGTGCCGAGCTCGTCCGAGACAAACAAACCCCCGTCGGGAGCGATGCCGGTGCGGATTGCCACCTTACTTGAGCACGATAAAGTGCGTCCTCGTGTACTATGATAAGTTCCCATATAACACTGCTCCTCGGATGCCTTGGTCCCAATCGGTGAAACCATGGTATCAGAGCGCGCAAAATAGGTTCGCAGAGGCTTTTTAGAAAGGTAACCTCCAGCCCATGATTAAGATTGCCAAGTTTGGCGGCTCGTCGGTCGCCGACGCCGAACACTTCAAGAAGATCAAGGCCATCGTCGATGCCGACCCTGCCCGCCGTTTTGTGGTGGTTTCTGCCTGCGGTCGCCGCTTTAAGGGCGACACCAAGGTGACCGACCTGCTCTACCTGGTTAACGCACACGTTAAGTATCACGTGTCGTGCGAGGAACTGCTCGAGGACATTGGCCAGCGCTATTTTGATATCGCTGACGAGCTGGAGCTCACCTATCCCATCCGTGAGGAGTTCGCGGCCTTTGCCGAGCGCGCCCGCTCGGGCGGCTACTCCACCGAGGAGCTCGTGAGCCGCGGTGAGTACTTCACCGCTCGCCTGATGGCCGAGTACTTGGGCCTGCCGTTCCTGGACGCCGCGACGGTCGTGGCGTTCCATCACGACGGTACGCTCAGCATGAACCGCACCTCCGAGCTGGTGCAGGAGTACGGCCAGCAGGGCGGCTTTGTTATGCCCGGTTTCTACGGCGCGACGCGTGAGGGCCAGATCAAGCTGCTCGACCGTGGCGGCGGCGATATTTCCGGCTCGATTCTGGCCAAGTGCCTGGGCGCTGATCTGTACGAGAACTGGACCGACGTCTCGGGCTTCTATTCTGCCGATCCGCGTATTGTTCCCGAGGCTCAGCCCATCGCCCGCGTTACCTACGAGGAGCTGCGCGAGCTTTCGTACATGGGTGCAAGCGTCCTGCACGAGGAGGCCGTGTTCCCCGTGCGTGAGGCGGGTATTCCGCTGGTCATCAAGAACACCAATGCGCCGCAGGATCCCGGCACTATCATTAGCGAGACGGCCGATGAGGGCGAGGCAGAGCCCATCATTACCGGCGTGACCGGCAAGCGCGGCTTTGTCGCCATCAACGTCGCCCGTGACCGCACCAAGCCTCGTGTCGGCTTTATGCGCCGCGCACTTTCAGTCTTCGAGCGCTATGACGTTTCCGTCGAGCACATGCCCACCGGTGTCGACCGGTTTGGCGCCGTGGTGCAGGAGCAGGATGTGCACGACTCGCTGTACTCGCTTGTGGGCGACATCCAGCAGGAGGTCGAGCCGCTCGAGATCGAGGTTGTCGAGGGCTTGGCGCTCATCGCGACCGTCGGCCGTAACCTGCGCGGTCGTGCCGGCATCTCTGGCCACCTGTTTGGCATGCTTGGCCAGGCGGGCGTGAGCGTGCGTATGATTTCACAGAGCTGTGACGAGATCAACATCATCATTGGCGTGGAGGAGAAGGACTTCGATCTGGCGATTCGGACCATTTACCGTGCCTTCTCCGATGAGAACGGCATTGTGAAGGTCTCCGACCTGGAGGCTTCCGCGCCGGTCGATCCCGCTCTGGCTGCGCTCAAAAAGTAGCGACTGCTCGGTAGATTTTTGGGTCATGTCTCAAAAATCTACGGCGGGGCGTTTCGTTTCGGTTTCGTTTCGACGGGGCGGGTTTCGTGCCCGCCCCGTTCTTGTATACACTGGCAACAATAATCGGCCTGCTCGGCGTGCGGGCAAAAGCCACAACCTTTAAAGGGGGAAGCATGAAACAGTACACGGTTGCTATTTTGGGCGCGACGGGAGCTGTAGGCACCCAGATGCTCGAGTGCCTCAACGAGCAGGAGTTCCCGGTTGGCAAGCTCAAGCTGCTGGCAAGTGCACGCTCCGCGGGCAAGACCGTTGAGTTCCGCGGCGAGCAAATCGTGATCGAAGAGGCTTGCCCCGAGGCCTTTGAGGGCTGCGACATTGTGCTTGGAGCCGCCGGTGACGATATCGCGAAGGAGCTGCTGCCCGAGGCCGTCAAGCGCGGCGCCGTCGTGGTCGACAACAGCCATGCCTTCCGTATGGATCCCGAGGTGCCGCTGGTCGTGCCCGAGATCAATGCCGACGATATCAAGTGGCATCACGGCCTTATCGCCAACCCCAACTGCGCGACTATCATCGGCCTGGTTCCCACGTGGCCGCTGCATCAGCTCGCTGGCGTGAAGCGCATGATCGTCTCGACGTATCAGGCGGCTTCGGGTGCCGGCGCTCCCGGTATGGCCGAGCTCGAGGCTCAGCTGGCCGCCCTGGGCCGCGGCGAGGAGATTCCCGAGCCGCGCGCGTTTGCCGCCCAGCTGGCGAGCAACCTGATTCCGCAGATCGGCGGCGTCAAGGAGGAAGGCTTTACCTCCGAGGAGATGAAGCTGCAAAACGAGGGCCGCAAGATCATGCACCTGCCCGAGCTGCGCGTGAACTGCACCTGCGTGCGCGTGCCCGTGCTGCGTTCGCACTCCGAGAGCATTACGCTCGAGTTTGAGCGCGATATTACGGTCGAGGAGGCTCGTGCTGCGCTGGCTTCTGCCCCGGGCGTCAAGCTGGTTGACGATATGGCTGCCGAGGATACACACGACCGTTTCCCCATGCCGATGGATACGTCCGACCAGGACCTGATTTGGGTCGGCCGCGTGCGTCGCGACATCTCGAACCTCGAGGCCGCGCGTGGCATCACTTTCTGGTGCTGCGGCGACCAAATCCGTAAGGGCGCGGCAACCAACGCCGTCCAGATCGCCAAGCTGCTCTGCGAGTAGGTTGACCTGTCCGGCGGGGGCCGGGCTTAGTTTTCAGAACGTCCTCGACCATGTGTGGCGCCTTGTCCTGCTCCTTCGGAGCCGCGGACAAGGCGCCACACTGGTCTGCGGAGTGTTCTGAAAACTAAGC
>CABQZS010000009.1 GCA_902468695.1 uncultured Collinsella sp. | reverse complement strand
TTTGGGCTGTGGTCGTGGTTTCGGCCGCGCTGCTGGCGTCGGGCGCTCGCGTGACGGCGACTTTGGGATCGTTCGTGTGGTCTGGGTCGCTACCGGGTATTATTGCCGCACTGGCGTTGGCGCTGCCAGGCATAGCCGGCGTTGCCGCGGGGGCACTTGCGCGCGATCGGCGCTCGGGCTTCCTGCAGGGTGTGCTTGCGCTTTCTGCCTGCGAGGTTCCGGTGCTGGTCGTGGCTGCATGTAGCGTATTTTCCCAACGCGCCGTGATGGGCGGCCTTGTTGCCGCTCTGGTTGCAACCTATACGCTTACGTGGTTTTTGCTTGCGATGGGCTTTGCCTTTGAACTTCCCGTTTCGGCACCGCGACGCACAAAAGCCCAGATGGCGACTCCGCTTGCCGGTGGAGCCGCAGCTGCCCGTACTTTTGGCGGACCTGTCGAAGTATCGTCCGATTCTATTTCTACGACCAAGGAGGCCTAAGTCATGGCATCTCAAGTTGAGCTCACCCCATGCGGGGCCATGTTTGACATCTTTAAGCGCGCGGCGCATCTGAGCCATATCGAGCTGTGCGGCTTGGTGCTTTCGTCCCGTCCGCTCGCCGACGGCCGCAGCCCGCAGAGCCGAGCCGCCGATCGCTCTTGGGTTTCCCGCTTCATCGTTCGCGCGCCGGTCGGCACGCTTCAGCAGCGCTACTTTGCCGAATACGGTACCTCGGCTGCGCGTATTATGTCGCAACTGGCCCTGCGCCAGCGAAATCCCATGGACTCCACGGCTGTGATCAATATGGTGTGCGGTTCTGCAGGTGAACCGATGGTACGCGCGCTCGAAGAGTGCCACCAGGACACGAATCTCTATCGCAACGCGCTCGATCGCCTGTCCCAGGCGGCGGAACTCATGCCTGCCGAGCGCGCCGAGGCCGTACTGGTGCTGTTTGTCGCCGTCGGTTGTTCGGCGGATGTGCGGTCCTCGGTGAACTATGCCATCGACTACGCGCACGCGACCTGTGGCGGAGGCACCTCCACGCCGCGTTCGCTTGGCATGTCGCTGACTGCGGGCGAGCGCGAACCCGCCCCGGCGCACCCCTTGGGCTTGCTGCGCGTGCAAAACAGTTTTGTCGTGAGCGCCCCGCGCTGGATTCAGCCGAGTGAGCAGGGTGTTGAGATTGGCGCGCTAGCCACTGGTGAGGGCGATATTACCGACGTCGGCGACGATGTCTCGGCCCGCCATGCCCATATCTGGTGCGATGCTCAAAATATCTGGCACGTCGAGGACTTGTCGTCCACCAACGGAACCGTGGTGGTAAACGGGGCCACGCGCGTCTGCATTCAGGTCGAGCCCGGCCGTTCCGCCCAACTCAATCCCGGCGACGAGCTCAAGCTCGGCGAATCCACTACCTACGCCATCCTCTTCGGTGCCCTCTAGCCAGTCCTGCCAAATGATCCCAGCAGTCATCCAAGGTAAACCTTTACCGCCCGCCTATATTTGTCGAAATTACACTTAACGGCGGGGTACAATAAGCCCGCATGCGGATTTCCGTTGCGGGCGCTTCCCATCGCCGGGGCGTGCCCGGGAGCATCCGGCATGCGGCCTTTGCGGCGCTCGGTCATGTGCAAGACGGGCGGTCGGGTCTGTGGGGCGCATCAGCTGCCCCTCGCCTCGGCATGTCTTCTCTCCACGCCACGTACCTGCTGCTGAGCCTGCCTGCCAGATGATTGGAAGCAACAGCGTAAATCCCATCACGCCAACATCCCGGCGATCGCCGGGGCCTGTATACCTATATGAGAGGAGAGGGGTATATGGCGCGTAAGTTTAAGTCTATGGACGGCAACGAGGCGGCCGCATATGTTTCGTATGCGTACACCGAGGTAGCGGGAATCTATCCCATTACGCCGTCCAGCCCGATGGCCGACCATGTCGACCAGTGGGCGGCCCAGGGTCGCAAGAACATCTTCGGCACCCCGGTCAAGGTCGTCGAGATGGAGTCCGAGGCAGGTGCAGCCGGTACCGTTCACGGTTCGCTGGGCGCCGGTGCTCTGACCACCACCTACACGGCTTCTCAGGGTCTGCTCCTGATGATCCCGAACATGTACAAGATCGCGGGCGAGCAGCTCCCGGGCGTCTTCCACGTCTCCGCGCGTTGCGTCGCTTCCCACGCCCTGAACATTTTTGGCGATCACTCCGACGTCATGGCCTGTCGTCAGACCGGCTTCGCCATGCTCGCCGAGGGCAACGTCCAGGAGGTCATGGACCTCTCGCCGGTGGCTCACCTTGCCGCCATCGAGGGTAAGACCCCGTTCCTTAACTTCTTCGACGGCTTCCGCACCAGCCACGAGATCCAGAAGGTCGCCATGTGGGACTACAAGGATCTGGCCGAGATGTGCGACATGGACGCCGTCCAGGCTTTCCGCGACCACGCGCTCAACCCTGAGCACCCGCACACCCGCGGCAGCCACGAGAACGGCGATATCTTCTTCCAGAACCGTGAGGCCTGCAACAAGGTCTACGACGAGCTTCCCGCCGTCGTCGAGGGCTACATGAAGAAGATCAACGAGAAGCTCGGCACCGATTACGGCCTGTTCAACTACTACGGCGCTCCCGATGCCGACCGCGTCGTCGTGTGCATGGGCTCCTTCTGCGACGTGCTCGAGGAAGTCATCGACTACCTCAACGCTCACGGCGAGAAGGTCGGCCTGGTCAAGGTCCGTCTGTTCCGTCCGTTCTCCATCAAGCACTTCGTCGACGTTCTCCCCGAGACCGTCAAAAAGATCGCCGTCATGGACCGTACCAAGGAGCCGGGTTCCATCGGCGAGCCGCTCTACCAGGACGTCGTCTCCGCTCTCTACGAGGCCGGCAAGACGGGCATCAAGGTCGTCGGCGGCCGTTATGGCCTGGGCAGCAAGGACACGCCTCCCGCGTCCGCGTTCGCTGTCTTCGAGGAGCTCAAGAAGGACGAGCCCAAGCGCGAGTTCACCATCGGCATTGTCGATGACGTGACCAACCTGAGCCTGCCCGAGGCCGAGGATGCGCCCAACACCGCAGCCCCCGGCACCATCGAGTGCAAGTTCTGGGGTCTGGGTGGCGACGGTACCGTCGGCGCCAACAAGAACTCGATCAAGATCATCGGCGACCACACCGACAAGTACGTCCAGGCCTACTTCCAGTACGACTCCAAGAAGACCGGCGGCGTCACCGTCTCGCACCTGCGCTTTGGTGATTCCCCGATCCGCTCGCCGTACTACGTGACCAAGGCCGACTTCGTCGCCTGCCACAACCCCAGCTACATCGTCAAGGGCTTCAAGATGGTCCGCGACGTCAAGCCGGGCGGCACCTTCCTGGTCAACTGCCAGTGGAGCGACGAGGAGTTCGCCGAGCACATGCCCGCCGTGGCCAAGCGCTACATCGCGAACAACAACGTCAACGTCTACCTGATCGACGCTATCGACCTGGCCGCTAAGGTCGGCATGGGCAAGCGCACCAACACGGTGCTCCAGTCCGCTTTCTTCGCGTTGGCCAAGGTCCTGCCCGCCGAGGACGCCCTGCAGTACATGAAGGACGCGGCTACCAAGTCCTACATGAAGAAGGGCCAGGCTATCGTCGACGCCAACCACAAGGCCATCGATGCCGGCGCTACCGCCTTCCGTAAGTTCGAGGTTCCGGCCGACTGGGCTACCGCCGAGGATGCCGCTCCCGTCGAACTCTCCGAGGAGACCAAGTCCGCTATCGCCCAGCAGGTCAAGAACCTGCTCGAGCCCATCGATCGCATGGACGGCGACAGCCTGCCTGTTTCCGCCTTCGTTGATTGCGCCGACGGCCAGTTTGAGCTGGGCGCCTCCGCATACGAGAAGCGCGGCGTCGCCGTGGTCGTTCCCCACTGGGACGAGACCAAGTGCATCCAGTGCAACCAGTGCGCCTACGTGTGCCCGCATGCCACCATCCGTCCGTTCGCGATGACCGAGGACGAGGCTGCCGCCGCACCCGAGGCTACCCGCACGCTCGACGCCATGGGCCCCAAGGCCAAGGGCATGAAGTTCACCATGGCTGTGTCCCCGCTCGACTGCATGGGTTGCACCAACTGCGTCAAGGTCTGCCCCAAGGGCGCCCTCGAGATGGTTCCCACCGAGCAGGAGATGGACCAGCAGCCCGTTTGGGACTACATGGTCGAGAACGTCTCCGAGAAGAAGGAGCTCATCGCGGCCAACGTCAAGGGTAGCCAGTTTAAGCAGCCCTACCTGGAGTTCTCGGGTTCCTGCGCCGGCTGCGCCGAGACCGCCTATGCACGTCTGGTGACCCAGGTCGCCGGCGACCGCATGTTCATTTCCAACGCCACCGGCTGCTCCTCCATTTGGGGCAACCCCGCTGCCACCGCTCCTTACTGCAAGGACAAGGACGGTCACGGCCCGGCGTGGAACAACTCCCTGTTCGAGGACAATGCCGAGCACGGTCTGGGCATGGCCGTTGGCTATGAGGCCGTTCAGCACAAGCTGATCGCCGCTACCCAGGACATCATCGCTGCCGATGGCCCGTCTGATGAGCTCAAGGCCGCCGGTCAGGCTTGGATCGACTCCGTCAACGACGCCGAGGCCTCCAAGACCGCTGCCGCTGCCTACGTTGCCGAGCTCGAGAAGTGCGGCTGCGACGCTTCCAAGGCGATCCTCGCCGACAAGGCTTACCTCACCAAGAAGTCCTTCTGGATCTTCGGCGGCGACGGCTGGGCTTACGACATCGGCTTCGGTGGCCTGGACCACGTCCTGGCTTCCGGCCACAACGTCAACGTCTTCGTCTTCGACACCGAGGTCTACTCCAACACCGGTGGTCAGGCCTCCAAGGCCTCGAACCTGGGCCAGGTCGCTCAGTTCGCCGCTGCCGGTAAGGTGACCAAGAAGAAGTCCCTGGCCGAGATCGCCATGAGCTACGGCTACGTCTACGTGGCGCAGGTCGCCATGGGCGCCAACCCGGCTCAGACCCTCAAGGCCATCCACGAGGCCGAGGCCTACGACGGCCCGTCCCTCATCATCGGCTACAGCCCCTGCGAGATGCACTCCATCAAGAAGGGTGGCATGCAGAACTGCCAGGCCGAGATGAAGAAGGCTGTCGAGTGCGGTTACTGGAACCTCTTCCGCTTCAACCCCGAGGCTGCTGCCGGCAAGAAGTTCTCGCTCGATTCCAAGGAGCCCGCGGGCGGTTATCAGGAGTTCCTGATGAACGAGGCCCGTTACGCTTCGCTGACGCGTTCCTTCCCCGAGCGCGCCGAGGAGCTCTTCAAGGAGAACGAGCAGGCCGCTATGGACCGCTATCAGCACCTGCTGAAGCTCAAGACGGTGTACAATGAGGCCTAAGTCTCCCACCGCAGGATCTGAGGGCTAACCTTCGCGGACGTCCTCGGACATGAAAGAACCCCCGCTGCGCACTACGTGCGGCGGGGGTTCTTTCGTCCTGCGGAGTGTCCGCGAAGGTTAGCCCTCGGATCCTGCTACGACTACGTCCTCGGATTGTGTGGGCGGATGAAGGACGTAGTTGGCCGGGTATTCCGTCCCCTTCGCTGTTTCGCGGCTTTGCCGCGAAACCTCGCGCCACTTTGGGGATGGATGGGGGACTTGGGTGTTGCCGTCTTTTCGGAGCTCTTCTTTATTCCTTTTGCTGGATGAAAAGCCCCTTGTTTTTGCAGGGGTGCATACTCGACTTATAAGTGCATAGAATCTCGTATAGTGCGAGTAAGATTTTACGCTGTCTGTTTTGTGTTTAGCAGAGATGTAGTTTGCATAATCCGACATAATCCTCGCTGCATTTAAATAAAGTTGCACGTAAATGGCGTAGATATGCCTGAACTGGGGTTCTGTACGCTGAGCGGATAAAAACGACCGTTCACCGTTCCGCTATTTTCAAAATGAATAAAATGAGCGATAAAGAGAATATAAACCTTAATAAACTCGCGTATCGCACGGACGCGGGTTATTAATGGGTTGTAGGCCTTTTACAGAAAGGATTCCAGCAATGTCTAAGCCTCTTGGCAAGCCCGATCGTATTGTCGTCGCCCTCGGCGGCAACGCCCTCGGCAACAACCCCGTCGAGCAGATCGAGGCCGTGAGCAACA
>CABQZS010000008.1 GCA_902468695.1 uncultured Collinsella sp. | reverse complement strand
GTTGGTGGGCTCGTCGAGCATGAGCACGTCGTAGTCGCCGATCAGCAGGCGCGCGAGGTCCACGCGACGGCGCTGGCCGCCCGAGAGCTCGCCCACCGCGCCCTCCCAGGGCACATCGCTAATAAGGCCGGCCAGGATCTGACGCGTACGCGGGCTCGACGCCCACTCGTACTCGGGCGTGTCACCCACGACGGCATGATGCACGGTATCGGTATCGACCAGGTTGTCCTTTTGGCCGAGCAGACCGATCGTGGTGCCGCGACGGTGCGTCACGCGTCCGTCATCGGGCTCCAGCGTGCCGGCGAGCACGCTCAGCAGCGTCGACTTGCCGTCGCCGTTTTTACCGACAATACCAATGCGGTCGCCCTCGCCCACGCCGAGCGTCACGCTATCGAAAATATGCTTGGTGGGAAACTCTAGGCTGACGGAATCGCATCCCAAAAGAATCGCCATGTGCCCTGCTCCTTCGTAGAAATTCAACGTTGTCCATGATAGCAGCGAAAAGGCGGGCCGCACACGACACAAAAAGGCGGGCCATCTCCCACAAGAGATGACCCGCCTCTCCAATCAGTCCCGTGGCGACCGTGGCCACCGCGGGCCTCAAGCATGTCCCGGACTAGGAGAACATGCCGGTGAGGTAATCATTCAGCCGCTTATCCTTGGGCCGTTGGACAATCTCGTCAGTCTCGTCGTACTCGACCATATCGCCCATGTAGAAGAACGCCGTGCGGTTGGACACACGCGACGCCTGCTCCATGTTGTGCGTCACGATGACGATGGCGCGGTCGGCAACGATCGACGACATGAGGTCTTCGATCGCCAGCGTCGAGATGGGGTCGAGCGCCGAGCAGGGCTCGTCGAACAAGATCACGTCGGGGTTGAGCGCCAGCGTGCGCGCAATGCACAGACGCTGCTGTTGACCACCCGAAAGCGCATAAGCGCTCTTGTCGAGCTTGTCCTTGACCTCGTCCCACAGCGCCGCGCCGCGCAAGCTCTCCTCGACCATGCGGTCGAGCTCGTCACGGTCGGTGATGCCGTGGCGCTTAGGCGCAAACGTGATGTTGTCGCGAATGGACTTGCGGAACGGGTTGGGCTGCTGAAACACCATGCCAATGGAACGGCGCAGCTCGTAGGTGTTTTCGGTCTTGGTGTTCACGTTGCGCCCGCGATAGTTGATCTCGCCCTCCACGCGGCAGCCGCGAATCTCGCGATTCATGAGGTTGAGGCTACGCAAGAAGGTCGACTTACCGCAGCCCGAAGGCCCAATGAGCGCCGTGATCTCGCCCTTGTGAAAGTCGAGCGACGTATTGTGCAGTGCATGGTGGTCGCCATAGTACACGTTGACGTCCTTGGTGGAGAGCACGACCTCGTCGCTCACGGCCTTGCCGCTCACGCGCACGCGCTTCTCGCTCTCCCCCACGCTCGACAGGAAGTCCTGGGTCTCGGACGATGCCGCTTCGGTTGCGGGCGTTGCATTCATCTCGCTCATTCGGCCGTCATCCTTCTTGCCAGTTGCTTGCCCACGATACGGGCGACTACGTTAAACAGCAGCACGCAAATCATCAGCAGTGCAGCGGTGCCCCAGACGATCTGCTGAGCCTCGGGGCTGCCCTCGCCGTAAATCTTGTAAATATGCACGGCGAGCGACTCGCCGGGGCGGAACACGTTCCAGGCGCAGGTGGGGCTCGACAGGTTAAAGCTCAAGAAGTTCAGGCGCACCGGCGAGCTCATGCCCGAGGTAAAGAGCAGCGCCGCCGCCTCACCAAACACGCGGCCGGCCGAAAGCACGATGCCCGTCACGATGGCAGGCATGGCCTCGGGGATCAGGATGTGCAGTGTGGCCTCCCAGCGGGTAAGGCCCATAGCCAGGCACGCATCGCGCTGGGCCTGCGGCACGTCCTCGAGCGCCTGCTGAATCACGCGTACCAGGATGGGGATGTTGAACATGGTGAGCGCGACGGCGCCGGAGATGATGGAGTACTTCCAGCCCAGCTGCACCGAGAACACCAGAAAGCCGAACATGCCGACGACGATGGAGGGCAGCGAGGACAGCGTCTCGATGGCGGTGGAGGCGATGTCGCGAATAGGTCCGTTCGGCGCGTACTCAACCAGGAAGACCGCACCGCCCAGGCTGATGGGCACCGAGATGAACAGGGTGATCAGCAGCAGGTAGAACGAGTCGAACAGCTGATAGAGCACGCCGCCCTGGGTTCCGTTGGCGCGCGCGGGCTGCGTAAGAAAGCCCGGCTGGAACAGCGTCGAGACCCCCTCGAACAGGATATAGGCCACCATGGAGATGACGATGAGCATGACGATGGCGGCGATTGCCGTCAGCACGCCCGTGGCGATGCGGTCCTGCTTTTGGACGCGCCCGAGTCTCGCCTCGTCGATATGGATGCGTGTGCTAGCCACGAGCCTTCGCCCCCTTGCGGCCAATGAGATGGATGATCAGGATGAAGATGAGGCTCATGCCCATCAGCAGCAGGCCGAGCGCCCACAGAACATCGTCCTGGGCCGAGCCCTCGGCATAGACCGCCATGGACGTGGTGAGCGTGGTGGTGATGGTGGACGCCGGCGACAGCAGCGACGTCGGCATGGCCTCGATGCCGCCGATAACCATGCGCACGGCGAGCGTCTCGCCAAAGGCGCGCGTCATGCCGAGGATGACCGCGGTCATGAGCGACGGCATGGCGGACTTGAGCACCACGTGCCAGATGGTCTGCCAGCGGGTGTAGCCCAGCGCGAGCGAGCCCTGGCGGTAGCTGTCGGGCACGGCGCGCAGGCCATCGACCGAAAGCGTGGTCATCGTCGGCAGGATCATGACAGCCAGCACGACGGCGCCGGGCAGGATACCCAGGCCCGTGCTCACATGGAAAACACTCTTCATAAGGCCGACGACCACGTGAAAACCGATCAGGCCAAAGACGACCGAGGGAATGCCGGTCAAAAGCTCAATAAGCGGCTGAAAGACCTTGGAACCAAACTTAGGCTGGATCTCGGCCGCAAAGATGGCAGAGCCGATAGCGATGGGCAGCGCGATGAGCGTGGAGAGCACCATGACCGCAAAGGAGGTGACGATCAGGGGCAGGGCGCCGGTATAAGGCAGACCGTTTTCGGCTGTGTTGGCCAGGTCCCACTTAGTACCGGTAAAAAACTCGACGACCGAAACGCCGTCCTTGAGAAAAGCCGAGAGGCCCTTTTGGGCGACCATAACGATGAGCGCGGCAACGACAAGCGTCACGAGCGCTACGCACGCGCCCGTGACGCCCAGGCCCACGTTCTCAAGGTCGCGCTTTGGCAGCTGTTTTGCCATTGCAAACCTTTCCGGGGCGATTACTTATTTAGCGGAGACCTTGCCGCTGGCGTCCTTGACGACCTTCATGGCAGAGACGGGGATAAAGCCCTGCTCCTCGACGAGCTTGCCCTGGACGTCGTCGGAAAGCATGAACTCCAGGAAGGCCTTGGTAGCCTCGTCGGCGTCCTTGGAGCAGTACATGTGCTCGGTAGCCCAGATCTTGAAGGAGTCATCAGTGACATTCTTGCTCTTGGGCTCGACGCCCTCGACCTTGATGGCGTTGAACTTGGAGTCATCGAAGTGCGAGAAGTCGAGGTAGGAGATGGCGTTATCGGTGCTGCCCATCTGAGTCTGGACGTCGCCGGACTTGTCGAGCTCGGCGTCGCCCTTAAAGTCGACGGCCTCGTCGCCAAAGACGGCGGCCTCGAAGGTGGCGCGGGTGCCGGAGCCGGCCTTGCGGTTGAGGACGACGATGGTGGCGTCGTCGCCGCCGACCTCCTTCCAGTTGGTGATCTGGCCAGAGAAGATGCCCTTGAGCTGCTCGAGGGACAGGTCGTCGACCGTCACGTTTTTGGAGACGACGGGGCCCATGCCAACGACGGCGACCTCGTGGTCGACGAGGTTCTTGACCTGGTCGGCCTCGAGCTTGGTCTCGGCGAAGACGTCGGAGTTACCGATGGTGACGGTGCCGGCGGCGACAGCGGTCAGGCCCTTGCCCGAACCGTTACCCGAACCGGAGACGGAGACGTCGGGGTTGGCATCCATGAACTTCTCGGCAGCAGCCTCGACGAGAGCCTGGAACGAGGAGGCACCGTCGTAGGTCACCTCGCCGGAGACGGACTCGGCAGCAGCGGCGCTACCCTTGTCGGCGGCGTTGGAAGCGCCTGCGCCACCGCAGCCAACGAGGCCGAGGCCGACGATGCTGGCAAGACCACCAGCGAGGCCGAGGAACTGACGACGAGAATAAGCCTGATCGAGCATGATCTTCCTTTCATACATGCGACTCGCGGGCACCCTGCCCGCTTTGCTGTTTGGAAAGATACGGCCTCGATCGGGCAGTGCCCGCGCCAACTGCGGTTTCTTACGGTCATTTGATAGACCCTTACCGCAAGCGCAGCACGGCCTTTACAAACGAATAACAAACCCGCCGGTTGGCATGGTCCACCTTTTACACCGATAAAAAGAAGTTGCGGTGAAATAGTTCCTGCTTGGCCATCAAATGGCCCATTCTAGGAACTATTCCACCGCAACTTAGATTGGGAAACCGCGAGACCTTAAAGCTCTAATTCATTCAAACGGAGGATCGCAACAATATAGATCTTGAGCGCCTGCTTGAGCTGCTCCTCGTTGGCACACTCGTTGGGGCCGTGCATCTGGCCGCCCCATGCGGGCAGTTCCAGGCCGGTCTCCTCGGGGCCAAACGATACGGCGCGGGCAAAGTTGCGCGCGTACGTGCCGCCGCCCATGGCAAAAGGCTCGGCATGCTTGCCCGTAAACTCGTTATAGGTATCGATAAGCGCCTTCACGGCCGGATCGTCGGCAGACACCGAGAACGGCACCTTTGCATGACCCAAGCGACACGTCACGTCAAAGCGCCCCACGAGCGGCTCGAGCTGCTCGCGGATGGTATCGGCGCTCGTGCTATCGGGGAAGCGCACGTCGATGACCTGCTCGATGTGGCCATCCACCACGCGGATGACGCCGGGGTTGCACGTAAGCGGGCCAAACGCCGGGCTCGTCGCGTCGATACCCAGGCCGCGGCCATAGGCGTCCGCATGCACAAAGGCCAGGAACTTGACAAACTCGTGCTCGGCAGGCGTCAGCAGGCGCTCGCCGCGGGCACCAAACGCGTCCTCGGCCTCGCGCAGATACGCCACGATCAGGCCGACGGCATTGATCGTTCCCTCGGGCATCGAGGCATGACCGCCAATGCCGTGGGCGAAAATCTGCGCATGCCCGTTATCGAGTGCCGTGATCTCCAAGCGGTCGGCGTTCTCGACGGGCGCCGGCAGCTCATCGGCAGCAATCGCAAGTTCGCAGATGGACTGCGACGGAATGGCGTTGCTCGCCTCGGCACCACTCCAGGACACAATACGCCCGCCATCGATCTTGGGGCTCACAAACGTCGCCCCAAACTGGCCCTTCTCGGCATTGCAGACCGGGAACTCGGCATCGGGCGTAAACAAAAAGTCCGGGTCTGCGTAGTTCTCCAGATAATGGTGAACATCGGACATGCTCACCTCCTCATCGCAACCCAGCAGCGCGCGGAAGGTATAACGAGGGACAATCCCATGTTTGAGCAGATAGGCGCCGGCGTAGAGCGACAGCACGGCCGGACCCTTGTCGTCGATCACGCCGCGACCGAGCAGCCAGCCCTCGCGGCGTTCCATCGCAAACGGGTCGGTATTCCAGCCAGGGCCGGCGGGCACCACGTCCACGTGGCAGATGGTCGCGAGCTGCTTGTCACCGCGACCCGGGATATCGGCAATGCCGACGTAACCCTCGTCGTCGCTTGTCTGGTAGCCGAGCTTCTGCGCGATGCCGAGCGCGCAATCGAGTGCGTCACGAACCGGACGGCCAAACGGCGCGCCGGGCTCCGCATTGGCAGAAACCGCCACGGACGGATAGCTCACCAGCTGCTCGATATCGGCGACGACATCTTCCCAGACCTCGTCGACATACTCGGTAACGCTCTGCTCCACCTGATTCATGGACGACCTCCTTACCAATAAGGGGCAAGCGTGCCGCCCCTCACATCAAGTACTTATATAGCGAAAAGTTTAGCAAGCTCGGCCACCGAATGCACCACCGCATCGGCGCCCGCTGCCTCGTGCTCGCCCGGCGCCGCCGCGCCCGAATAGATGCCAATACACGGCACGCCCATCGCGTGCGCGCCCTCCACGTCGTTAAAGCGGTCGCCGATCATCACGGCCTCGTCAGCAGTCGCGCCGAGCGCCGCCAGCGCATCGCGGACCGAATCCGCCTTGGTCTCGCGTCCCTGAGGCGGATTCATGCCGACCACGGCCTCAAACTGAGAAAGCCCCAGCTCATGCACCATGTCGATGCACTTTGCCTCCATGCGCGACGTCGCCACGGCCACACGCTTTCCCTGGGCGGCCAGCCCGTCGAGCAGCTCGGGGATCCCATCGAACACGGGGTACTCTTCCGGACCCAGCTCGTCAAAAAAGGCGCGGTACTCATC
Source organism: uncultured Collinsella sp. (assembly GCA_902468695.1). Taxonomy (GTDB): domain Bacteria; phylum Actinomycetota; class Coriobacteriia; order Coriobacteriales; family Coriobacteriaceae; genus Collinsella. The sequence goes on along the minus strand of CABQZS010000008.1, from coordinate 5,402 downwards.
GGCCACCACCAGCGACTCCTCGCGCGAGAAGCCGTAAAAGTCGTGGAAGCTCTTCCACAGCGGAGGCCCGATCATACGACGCAAGTCACCCATCTGCGCCTCCGTAAACCCACGCGCAGCCAGCGTCTTGCGCGTCGAGGTCATCACCGCCCGACCCGTATCGGCCACCGTGCCGTCAAAATCGAACAACACGACCGGCCGTTTGCCTATCTCCAACGCCTCCATCGGCATTCCTCTTCCCCAGTTGACGATTTCCACACCGACACTTCAAACTGTTGACTATTCAACAATTGAACCTAGTAATGTGGAACGACTCTACTATACTTGTCGCACTTTGCTCTCAGAAGGCGGCGCGCAAGCGCCCCAACGAAAGGTGCAATTATGTCTTTTGCCATCATAACCGACTCCACGTCGGACATCTCCCCTGCCCGCGCCCAAGAGCTCGGCATTTACGTGATTCCGCTGCATGTGATTATCGAGGGCGAGGACCTGCTCGACCAGGTGCAGATTACCGCCGAGGAATACGTCGAGCGCATGGCTGGCTCCGAGCAGCTGCCGCACACCTCGCAGCCAAGCGCCGGCGAGTTCAAGGCGCTCTTTGACCGTGTGCGCGCCGATGGCCACGATAGCGCGATCTTTATCTCGCTGTGCAGCGAGTGGTCTGCCTGCTATTCCAACGCATGCTTGGTGGCCGAGACCCACGAGCTCGACGTGCGCTGCATCGATTCGCGCACCGGCTCGGGCGCCGAGGGCCTGCTGGTGGAGTACGCGCTGGCCATGCGCGAAGACGGTCGCAGCTTGGACGAGACCGAGGCACAGATCCGCGCGACCTTGCCCGACGCACACCTGTTGCTGATTCCCCGCACGCTCGAGAACCTGGTCAAAAACGGCCGCGCCCCCAAACTCGCCGGCCAGCTGACGCAGATGCTCAACATTCGCCTGGCCGTTTCGCCGGAGTGGAAATCGGGCGAGATCAAGGCCATCAAAAAGGGCCGCGGCGCCAAGCGCATCGTCGCCAACACCATGGCCGATTGCCTCGCATTTTTGGCCGAGCATCCGGGCTCCAGCGTGCGCGTGCTCACGACCGGCGCCGCCGAGGAGCAGGAACTTGTCAACGAGACGCTCGCAGGCCAAGACTATGTAGACGCCGGCACCGGCCCCATCGGCTGCACCATCGCCACCCATGTAGGCGTCGACGCCATCGCCATCAGCTACTGCCCCCGCTACCAACCTGCCAATTAGGGCTACCCATACCATTTGCGGTGAAATAGGGACTGTTTTTGGCTTATCAGCCGCAAATCAATCCCTATTCCACCGCAACTTAGAAGCAGTTCATTTGGGACGGGGCTAAGAAGACTGACATGTAACGTTACGCACCGGTCTTTTTAGCCCCGTTCCATTTTTGCTACCCTACATCAGCCCGCCGAGCGCAATGTCGACGGACTCGTTGAGGTCGTCGGTAATGTGTACCAGATCCGGATCGAGCGGGCTGATCATACCGGCGCTCATCACCGGGCCGTTGAGCCAGTCGAACAAGCCCTGCCAGTACTCGCTGCCCACCAGCACGAGCGGCATGCGCTTGACCTTGTGCGTCTGCACCAGCGTGAGCACCTCGAACATCTCATCGAGCGTACCAAAACCTCCGGGAAACACGATGGCGCCCGAGCTGTATTTGACGAACATGGTCTTGCGCACAAAGAAGTAACGGAAGTCCATGCCGAGGTTCACGTATTTATTGAGCCCCTGCTCGTGCGGAAGCTCGATACCCAGGCCGACCGACTTGCCGTTGGCGCTCGCCGCTCCCCTGTTGGCCGCCTCCATAACGCCAGGGCCGCCACCGGTGATAACCGCCACGCCGCGCTGGGCAATCTTACGGCCGACCGTGCGCGCCGCCTTGTAGAGCGGATCGGTCTTGGGCGTACGGGCACTACCGAAGATAGTCACCGCAGGCCCTAACTCGGCAAGTGCGCCAAAGCCATCGACAAACTCGGCCTGGATGCGCAGTACGCGCCACGGATCGGCATGCAGCCAGTCGGTCGACTCCTCGGGCGCCAGCAGGTTGGCGTAGGTATTGTCCTTAGGAATCATGGGGCCGCGCATGACCACGGGACCGCGGCGGTACGTCTCATCGTAGGCAGGCTCGCCCTCGACATTCTCGTTCTTAATCATGGGTACTCCTATCGAGAAAAAGAAAAACGGGCGGGGTCGACGCCATGCGCCAAACACCCGCCCGAACATCAACTATTCGGTATGGTACCCACGATGTATCAAGTGCTTGCAAGCTATCGGTCAGCGGTCGTAGCTCTTAGTAATCCACCGCGGCAGGGCTGTTCATCCAGTCGCTCACGAACGCGCCGTAACGGCCCTCGATAATGGCCTGGCGGGCACGCTGCATAAGGTTGAGCAGGTAGTAGATGTTGTGCATCGACAGCAGAATACCGCCGAGCATCTCCTTCTGCGTGACCATGTGGCGAATGAGTGCGCGGCTGTAGCCGCCCGTGCACACCGGACAGGTGCAGGTGGAGTCGATGGGGCCGTCATCGTGCGCAAAGCGCGCGTTGCGGAAGTTGAGGCGACCCTCACTAGAGAACGCCGTACCCATGCGGCCGGTACGCGTCGGCAGCACGCAGTCGAACATGTCAATGCCCACGCCCACACCGCGCACGAGGGTGGTGGGGTTGCCGACGCCCATCAGGTAGCGCGGCTTGTGCTTGGGCATGTACTCGCTCACGAGCGGCGCCAGGGTCTCGAACATGGTCTCGTGATCCTCGCCCACCGAATAGCCACCGATACCATAGCCCGGGAAGTCGCCGCACTCCTCCAGATGGCGCAGCGAGCGCAGGCGCAGGTCCAGGTGCATGCCGCCCTGAACGATGCCAAAGAGCGCCTGGTCGTCGCGGGTATGCGCCTTATAGCAGCGCTCGGCCCACATACTCGACAGCTCAACGGCGCGCTCAACGTAGGCGCGCGTGGCGGGATAGCCCGGGCACTGGTCGAGCTGCATGCAGATGTCGGAGCCGAGCTTCATGGCAATTTCCATGTTGTCCTCGGGCGTCCAGAACACGTGGCGGCCATCGTAGTCGTTGACGATAAAGCGCACACCCTCGTCGGTAAGCTTGACCGCGTCGTTGTGGCTGAAGACCTGGAAACCACCCGAGTCGGTGAGGATAGGGCCGTGCCAGTTCATAAACTTGTGCAGTCCGCCCAGCTCGGCGATGGTGTCCTCGCCGGGACGCATGGACAGGTGATAGGTATTGGCAAGCACGATCTGGGCGCCGAGCTGTTTGACGGTCTCGGTAGGAATGCCCTTGACGTTTGCCTTGGTGCCCACGGGCATAAAGATCGGCGTCTCGATGTCGCCGTGCGGGGTGTGCAGCACGCCGGCACGCGCATGCGTCGTCGGGTCCTCGGCGATCAGGTCGAATTTAAAAAGGCTCTGGTCCATAAACTGGAACTCCTTGGTTGCGGTTCATACGCAAACCATTATACGGGCAACCCGCAAAGAGCACCGACTCGACAGAAACTGGTGCAAAGGAAACCTGCCCCCTTGCACCAATGCACCAGGATAAAAATGATCCGTTTTCCTCCGTCCCCAACGGATCATTTCCGACGGCCAAGGCAACGCCGATGTTATGGCACCGACAGCGAAAGCCCGCCAGGGCGAGCAAGGTGCCTTGAAACGAGGCGGCATTGACCTTCTGGTCATGCCGCCGAAGTTGAAAGGCGGATTGCCGCTCTGGCGGGTTTGCAGCGTCAACTGGTTGCGCGGTTCGTAGAACCGCGCAACTGTTAGGGCCGCTGGCCCATGCCACCCTCGAGGGTGACGGTCTCGCCGTTCATGTACTTAAAGTCGGGACCGCAGAGCTGAACGACCACGCGGCCGATTTCCTTCTCAACGTCGCCGTAGTGACCAGCCGGCGGCATGTGGACGTTGGCCTTAAACGCCTCGGGATAGGCATCCTGGAAGTTCTCGAGCGCAGCGGTCCAAGCAAGCGGGCAAACGATATTGACGTTGATGCCGTCCTTGCCCCACTCGTTGGCGGCAACGCGGGTCAGGCCGCGGATGCCCTCCTTGGCGGCAGCATAGCTGCACTGGCCATAGTTGCCAAACAGGCCGGCACCCGAGGCAAAGTTGACCACGGAGCCCTTGGTCTCCTTCAGGTGCGGATAGGCCTTCTGCATGTACAGATAGGTGGCATACAGACCGGAATAAATGGCTAGGTTAAACTGATCCATGGTATGGTCGGCGATGGTCACACCCGAGGCGCTGGCCTGAGCATTGTTGACGACGGCGTCGATGCGGCCGAACTCCTCAATGGCCTTGTCGATGACGTTCTGGACAACGGCCTCGTTATCCTGACCAGCCGAGACATCGGCCTGAACAGGCAGAACCTTGACACCGTACTCGGCCTCGAGAGACTCCTTGGCGGACTCGAGCTTGGCGACGTTGCGGCCGGTGATGACGAGGTTCGCGCCCTCCTTGGCAAATGCGATATCGATGCCGTAGCCGATGGAGCCAGCAGAGCCGTCCTTAAGCGTGGCCTTGCCGCCGCCGGTGACGATCACGGTCTTACCAGTGAAAAGTCCCATACAAAGTCCTTTCAAATCGCGACGGGCACGCCCGCCGACTGCGCGTATCCAACTTCACGCGCCAAAAGCTGAGATGCAACTTTAGCGTGTTCAAGCGAAAATAAAAGACCGCGGTAGGCGAACGGCACCACGTCGTTCGGCGAAGGGATTGTCAAGTACAAACTGGATAAAGCGGCCGAGTTATTGTTATCAGATCGAGCCATTGAACACGTTTTGAAACTTTGCTGCGGCGCGTGGGATGTCGGCGCGAAACTTTATCATAGGGTGACAAACAACGATGAGGAGCACATGCCTATGACAGACGAGCTGGACCCCCAGACTCAACAGCATATTGATGATCCCGCAGACGTCACCACAGATACTGACGCTGTGACCTGCGATGGTATCGACATCGACGACCCCATCTTGGACGCAAGCGCTGCGGCAGAAACCCCTGCCGCAGAAAACGCTGACGAGCAAAACGACGATGCGCCCGCTCAGGACGACGCTCCTGTACAGGATGCCGCTCAGCAAGCAGCGGGCCCCATCGAGGTGTCTTCGGAAGAAGAGCTCGATGCCGTCATGGACTCCATGATGGATGCCGTCAAAGCGATGAAAGACGCCGTCGCCGATGCCGATATTGATGCCGAGGAAGAGGAGGCCGCCGAGGCGGCCTCGACCTTTGTGCCCGGCGAGACTCCGGTTGCCGACCAGGGCAGTACCATGCCCTCGTTTCTCCAGCTCGAGCATCCCACGATTGGCGCCGATGCGGTCGATCCGCACGCAGCAGGCTTTTCTGTGGTCGAGGGCGGTACCGGCAATATCGCCGCGCC
>CABQZS010000007.1 GCA_902468695.1 uncultured Collinsella sp. | reverse complement strand
TTTGTTATTGCGGCCTCGCTATCGGGTATTGTGGATTGCAAGAATAGTTCTAGAGCATGGACGTCTTTGAGTATGTAGCCTGTCGAACGACCCGCTCCTGTTTTTTCGATTGCGCTGCAACTAACAAGCTGACCGAGGGTTCGTTTAACGGTGACCTCGCTGATATCGGGGCAGTTGGATCGGATGTCGGATTTCTTAATGACGCCGGGTCTCTGTTGAAATAGAACGGCGATGCGCGCTTGCTTCGACATGGGACGAGTGCTTGATTCAATTAAGGTACGCTGCTCGAGCTGTCGGTAGGCGGCCAGGGTTGTTCCGAGCATGAAACGGATAAAGGGTACTTCGGTGTTTTGATTTTCATTCCATCCAGTGGAGCTTGCAGCGAGAGCGTTGTAGTAAAGCGCTTTGTTGTCTTCAATAAGTCGTTCGATGCTGATGTAACGCGCAACGTCGTATCCAGTCTTTTCGAGCAGCAGCGTTGTAAGGAGCCGGCTCATCCTGCCATTGCCATCGTTGAAGGGATGAATGCTAACAAAATCGAAGATAAAGCGGAGCGATATAAGGAGGGGATCGCAAACTTGGCGAGATAAAGCATCGTTGAGGGACTGGCAGGCTTCTTTAATAAGTCCCGGGGTTGCTAGGGCCGAAGGGGGCCTAAAGCGCACAAATCGATTTCCTTGATCGTCAATGGAGACGATTTCGTTATCGCTATCTTTCCAATGGCCTCCATACGAGATTGCCGTGTGCGCCATGAGGTCACGATGCAACTGCAGAATGACCGATGGCGTTACGGGAATGGAATCGTGTTGCTCGTGAATAAGCGACAGCACATCTCGGTATCCAGCAATTTCTTCCTCTGCGCGGGAGCTTGGCTTGGCGGAATACGCCATGATCGCTTTGAGTCTTTTTTGGGTGGTAACAATTCCTTCAAGTCCGTTGGAGGACCGGGTGCTTTGGATCTTAGCCTCCTCCATTAGGGACGATAGAAGCTCGGGTTTGACTTGACTCAGAGCAAGCTGACGGCCTTTATGCTCGCGTATCGAGAGGAGGAGGTTGGTGATTGGAGTTGCTTCGAGTTCCGCTGGGACTGTGGTGTAATCGAACTGGCGCATGCGGCTCCTTTCGGTATCACGAACATACTTTCGATATCATAATATCATTAAATGATACCGAAAGTATGTTCGTGATACCGAAAACTAGAAACCATGCTTTATAACTGCTTGGAAAGTTCGGATTTGACTATCTTATTGTCTCGATCTGTAACAGTTAGACGGTTAAAAGTGGGCTACGTGTTACAGATTGAGATCTTTCAGCCCTGGTCGCCCGTTCGTCTAAATCTATAACAGTTAGGATTGAAAATCCCTGCTAGATGTTACAGATCGAGATAAACGGCCTGCTCGGGCTCACCAAAAACAAAAAAGGCCGCATGCGAACCCGTGGGGGATTCGCATGCGGCCGACAGGGGATACGCGGCTGAAGTTAGGCCATGAGCAGGCCGGTCTCCGCGACGTTCTTGTACCAGTACGCGCTCGCCTTGGGATAGCGCTTCTGGGTCTCAAAGTCGATGTAGAACAGGCCATAGCGCTTGTTATAGCCGTTGGTCCAGGAGAACTGGTCCTGCAGCGACCACACAAAGTAGCCGTCGACGTTCACGCCGCCGTCAATCGCCTTGAGGATCCATGCGAGATGCTGACGCATGTAGTCGATGCGAGGGGCGTCGTCGATAAAGCCGTCCTCGAAGTCGTCCTTATAGCCCATGCCGTTCTCGGTGATGTAGATTTTCTTGTAGTTGGGGTAATCGTTCTTAATGCGGAGCAGCAGGTCGTAGAGGCCTTCGGGATAGATAATCCAGTCCCAATCGGTGGTGGGTACGCCTTCGCGCACGCATGACTCGCCCACGCCCTTGAGGAACCAGCGCGAGGAGCCCTTGTCACCGGTGCCATTGTGGTTGATGTCGTTTTCGCCCTCGGCGGCACGCAGGAACTGGCACTTGTAGGTGTTGACGCCCAGGCAATCGTTGTAGGGGAGCGCGGCGGTCAGCGCGGCGATGTCCTCGTCGCGGACGTCGAGCTCGCCGCCGGCGATATGGGCCAGCTTGGTCGCAGCCTCCATGGTGTCGGCTGCATAGTGGCCGCGGAAGGTGGCGTCGAGTACCCAGCGGTTGTTGATGACGTCGGCCATGCGAGCTGCCTCGCAGTCGGTGGCGTTGTTGGGGTCGAGGGGATACTTGGGCTCCAGGTTCTGGACAATGCCGATCTCGCCCTCAAAGCCGCCCTCGTGGAAGGCGACGACGGCCTTGGCATGGGCCACCATCATGTTGTGCATGAGCTGGAAGGCCTTATCCAGGCGATACTTCTCGCCGTGCGGCCAGTTGCCGACGATAAAGCTGCCCTCGGCGGTCGCGGGAATCTCGTTAAAGGTAAACCAGTGCTTGACCTCGGTGAACTCGGCAAAGCAGAACTTGGCGTACTCGACAAAGGCGTCGATCGTCGTGCGCGTCAGGAAGCCCTCGCCGCCGTTCTGGTAAAAGGCCTCGGGCGTATCAAAGTGATCGAGCGTGACATAGGGGATAACGCCGGCTTTATTGCAGGTGGCAAAGAGCTCGTGATAGAAGGCAACACCCTCGGGGTTAATCTCACCAGTGCCGCTGGGGAAGATACGGCTCCAAGCGATGGAGACACGAATGCCGTTGATGCCGAAGCGCTGGCACAGGTCGATATCGACCGGGTACTTGTTGTAGAAATCGCTTGCGGGGTCGGGGGAGAAACGGCCCTGAGCAGCCAGGAAATCGTCCCAGGGCACTTTGCCCTTGCCGTGTGTACGGGTCTCGCCCTCAACCTGGTAAGCAGCGGTGGCGCCGCCAAACACAAAGCCGTCGGGGAACTGCATGGGGTTGGTCATGAGTCATCCTTTCTGTGGGATACGAATAGGGAGAGGTGCCCGAACCGGGAATCCGGGCACCAACAGAGGGAGGAACTAGTCGAGGTTCTCGCGGAGCCACTTGATGGCGCCAGCGGGGTCGCGAGTAAGGTCGATATATTCCTTACCGCGGGGAGCGAGCAGCTTAATGCCCAGGCGATCGGTGTCGGCCTTCATGTCGTTGTAGTAGCTACGAACCTGCGGGGCGAGCACGATGACGTCGTACTGATCCATGATGGCAGTGTGCTGACCATAGGCGCCTGCGGAGGAAGCGATGTTCTCTCCGGTCTGCGCAGCACCTTCCTTGATGGCGTTGGCAAGCATGGCAGAGGTGCCGGCGCCGGCGCACAGGACGAGGACCTTCAGACCGTCGACATCCTTCTTAGCGGATGCGTCGGAGGCGGGCTCGGGCTGATCGGCGACAGGTTTGCTGTCGGCGGCAGCGGCGGTCGGCTCGACGGCAGCGGCGGTCTGCTCGATGGCGGGCGCAGAGGTGCTGGCGGCGATGGTGGCAGCACCATCGGACTCGAGACCCAGCTCGGCGGCGCGCTCGGCCTCCTGGTCGCAGAGCAGCTTATCGTATGCCTTCAAGAACGGCAGGTAAATGATGGCGTCCAGCAAGATGATGATTGCGACAAACACCAGGGCGATAAGCTGGAAGTTCGTGGTGATGAAGATACCGATGGGGGCAGGGGTAGCCCAAGGCACCACGAAGGAGAAGCCGTTCATGCCCACATTGTCGATAAAGAACTTGGCAACGCTTACGTTGACGCAGCCAGCGGCAACAAAGGGGATGAGCATGTAGGGGTTAAGGATCATCGGCGCGCCAAAGAGCAGCGGCTCGTTGACGGCGAAGGCAACAGGAACGATCGAGGCCTTACCGACGGCTTTGAGCTGCTTGGACTTCATAAAGAGAATCAGCAGAAGCGGCACGATGAACGTGGCGCCGGTGCCGCCGAACTAACCCACGAGCGACATGTTAAAGGTGAGGGAGTGGGCGGGGTGGCCGCCGGCCAGCAGAACCTGCAGGTTCTCGGCCTGGTTGGCAAGACGGATGGGGTCGATGCCCGGCTGGACAATCGAAGGACCATGGACACCGATGAACCAGAAGAACGCGGTGGCTGCCTGGATAAGGATAAGGCCAGGATAGGTTTCTGCCGCAGTGAAGAGCGGGGAGAGCAGCTTGATGAGCAGCTCGGAGAACGGAACGCCCATGAGGTTGCGCACGACAACATCGATGATGCCGCAGATGATGACAGCGCCGCCAAAGGGGATGATGTCGCGGAAGTTCTGAGCGATGGCGCCCGGAACCTCCTTGGGCAGCTTAATGGTCAGATCGCGCGAGACGCAGAACTTATAGACCCACACGGTAATGAACGCGGCGATATAGGCCGAGAACAGACCGCGCGTACCCATGCTGGTGCAATCGAAGACAGAAAGCTCGGAGCCGTTGAACTTGGTGGTGAACTGCGTAACAGCGAGCAGCAGCATGCTGCACTGGGCGGCAACCATGGTGGAGCCGTCGTTGAGCACCTTGCCGGCGGGCATGCGACGGTTCATGGAAGCCGTGAAGTTCTTGGCGGTGGTGCCGGCAACCATGATGCCCATGACGCCCATGGTGAAGTTGTACAGCTTGTTGCACCAGTCGATGAGCGGCTGGGGCAGCGTGATGCCAACTACGCCGGGAAGGGTGGCGATCAGCAGAAAGATCGAAGAGGTAAGGACGATGGGCATGCACCCAAGGAATCCGTCTTTGATGGCCTGGAGGTAGATGTTCCTCGAGATCTTCTCGAAGAACGGTTGATGCTTCTCGAGCATCTTTACGATGGCGTCCATAGAGCTCCTTTGCTACTTGATGCGCGATGCATGTGGATGGAACTGGTCGTCGATGGATGGTCAGGACTGCCCGGAAACCTTCCTGCTCAAGGAAGGCATTGCGAAATGACAACGTTGTCATTTCGTTAATGACAACGTAAGACATTTTTCGAAGAGCAACAAGGATTTACAGGTGAACGGTCGATATCGTCCGATAAACGGCTGATTTATCAGTCAGGCAGGTAGTGTATGCTAGAACACAAAAAAACAAGCGATGCAAAACCGACTGGAGAAGTAGTGGCAACGATGGACAAGAAAAATGTCTCAATGAACGATGTGGCGATTGCTGCGGGTGTTTCTCTCAAGACGGTTTCGCGTGTGATCAACGAGCCCGATAGCGTGCGAGAGTCGACACGCGATAGGGTCCATGCGGCCATGGAGGCGCTTGGGTTCCGGGCGAACTTTGCCGCGCGTTCACTCAAGTTGGGTCGTTACGGGTGCATCGGCGTGGTGCTGTTCCACTTGTCGGGCGGTGCCGTGGACATGATTGACGGTATTGCCGATGCCGCCGAAGAGCGAGGCTTTGCGCTCACGATGATTAAGAAGTGCGGAGGTGAGAAGATGACTCTTGCCGATGCGGCGCGTAGGATGTCGCAGCTGCCTGTTGATGGCATGATCTTCAACCTGCGTCAGATGGTCGATGACTTTGATAGCTTTGAGGCGCCGAAAGACCTCAAGACGGTGATTATCACACCGATGGAGCATCCTACCTGCTCCACCGTCAGTGACGATCAAGAGGGCGGCGCTCGTATGGCGTGCGAGTACTTCTTGAATCGCGGGCACAAGAACGTGTACTTCGTCTCTGGTAAGAAAGAGTCGCTGTCGAGCCAGTGCCGTATGAAAGGTTGGCGTGCGGCACTCGAGACGCGTGGCATTGAGCCGCCCGAGCCTCTGCAAGGCGATTGGAATGCGGATAGTGGCTATGCTGCGGGCCTTGTGCTTGCCGATAAACCCGATTGCACGGCGGTCCTCGCGGCTAACGACTGCATGGCAAACGGCGTGATGATGGCTCTACGTGACAAAGGGCTCAGTGTGCCCGACGACGTGTCCGTGATCGGCTTCGACGATGAGCTCTACAAGACGATTCCCAACTCGATTCTGACGTCGGTGAAGTTTCGCCACCGCGAGCTGGGCATCCGTGCGCTTAACGAGGTCGTCGCAGGTCTGGAAGCCCCGAGCTCCAGAAGCCGTACGCTCGTCTCGGGTGTGTTGGTCGAGCGCGCGAGCGTGCGGGATTTGCGGGCGTAGACGTGCTCGGCCTGCTCGTCTAAGTCTGTAACAGGTGGGACCCGAAAACTCGGCTAGATGTTACAGATTGAGATGAACAGGAGGACGGGTGCGGTCTAAACAAAATGGCCCGCGCATCACACATCGATGCACGGGCCATTTATTGTCTGCGAGCGGCAGGTGGTGTCAGCGTCTTATGCCTCGAGGTTTTCCTCGATCCAGGCGACGGCACCCTTGGGATCCTTAGTGAGGTCGATGTACTGTTTGCCCTTGGGCGACAGCAGCGTGATGCCCAAGCGGTCGGTGTCGGCCTTCATCTCGTTGTAATAGGTGCGAACCTGCGGAGCCAGGACGATGACGTTGTACTGGTCCATGATGGCGTAGTGACTGCCGTAGGCACCGGCGTTGGCGGTAATGTCGATGCCCAGCTCGTCGGCGCCTTCCTTAAGCGCGTTGGCGAGCAGTGCAGAGGTGCCGGCGCCAGCGCACAGAACCAGAACCCTCAGATCCTTGCCCTTAAGGGCGGACGGAGCTGCGGAGGCCTCAGTGGCAGAAGCGGTCTCGACAACAGGAGCCTCAACGGTGGGGGCGTCAGCGGTCTTGACGGTCTTGGTCTCCTCGGCCTCTTCTTCGGCCAGGGTCTCGGCCTCCTGCTTGCACAGGACGTTGTCGTAGGCCTTGCAGAACGGGTAGTAGATCAAGAAGTCAACGACCAGCAGGACGACAACCAGGACCAGAGAGATCGGCTGGAAGTTGGTGTCGATGAAGGTGCCGATCGGTCCGGGGAGTGCCCACGGCATGGCATAGATAAAGCCGTTCATGCCCAAAAAGTCGATGAAGAACTTACCAATGAGGACGTTGGCCACGGGGGCAAACAGGAACGGGATCAGGAAGTACGGGTTGAGGATGATGGGCGCGGCGAACAGCAGCGGCTCGTTGACGGCGAACATCACGGGTACGACAGAGGCTTTGCCGACGGCCTTGAGCTGCTTGGAGCGCATAAAGAGCAGGAAGATGATCGGGACAATGAACGTGGCGCCGGTGCCGCCGAGTTCGCCGATGTAGTTACCGAAGTTCTCGGTCAGGGCGAGGGCGGGGTGACCGCCGGCCTGCAGCGTGGCGAGGTTGGTGGTGATGTTGCCAAACAGCGCGGCGTTGAGGGCAGGCTTAACGACCGAGGGGCCGTGGATGCCCATGAACCAGAACAGCGGGATCATGAACCAGATGAGGGCGAGGCCGGCGTAGGAATCGGCAGCGGCGAACAGCGGGCTCACCAGCGTGGAGATGACGTTGGCAAACGGGACGGCCAAGCAGGTGCGGCAGATAACGTCGATGACGGCGACAAACAGGATGGAGAAGCTGAAGGCGAAGATGTCGCGGAAGTTCTGGGCGATGGCGCCGGGGACTTCTTTGGGCAGCTTGATGGTGATGTCTCGCTTAATGCAGAAGGCATAGATGTTGACCGTGGCAAATGCGGCGACAAAGGAGCTCAGCAGGCCCTTGGTGCCCATGTTGTCGGTAAAGAACACCGAGACATCGGCGCCGTCGATCTTGGCACTCGTCTGGGTAACGGCCAAGATGAGCATAGCGCACATGGCGGCGACCATGGTGCTCGTGGCGTTGATGGCCTTGCCGGCAGGCATGCGGCGGTTCTTGGAGCCGGTCAGCGCGCTTGCGGTGGTGCCGGCGACCATGATGCCCACGACGCCCATCGTGAAGTTGTAAACCTTGTTGCAGAAGTTCACGACGTCGACGTTCCACCAGTCGGGCAGCGTAAAGCCGCCGACCGTGGCGACAACGCCCGGCAGGGTCGAAATAAGCAGGAAGACAGAAGAAGACAGGATGATGGGCATTGCTGCCAAAAAGCCGTCTTTAATGGCCTGAAGGTAGATGTTCTTAGAGACCTTGTCGAAGTACGGCTGACCTTTCTCCAAGAACTTAACGATCGATTCCATAGTTCACGCTCCTCTTTGCATGAAATCTTAATGGCATGGACATTGAAAACCTATATGGTCTCCCGCTTGCTAAAAGCCCGGGTGCAGGCGGGGTCGGTCCCAGGGGGAGAGAGGGGAGCGGCTGGGTTTGTATCGCATGGGGCCGCTCCCCCTCGGGGGAAAGCGAGGCGATGCGCTACTGCGCGTCCGCCATAGTGTCGGCGAGCTCCTTGTACCAGAGTGCCGACTGCTTGATGTAGCGTTTTTGCGTGTCGAAGTCGATGTAGAACAGGCCGTAGCGCTTGTTATAGCCATTGGCCCACGAGAACTGGTCCTGCAGGCTCCAGATAAAGTAGCCCTGGACGTCGACGCCCTCGGTACGCGCCTGGAGCACCTTCTCCATGTGCTGGTCGACAAAGTCGATGCGCTCGGGATCGGCGACGATGCCGTTTGCGTCGGGCTCGGGGTCCTTGTGGCCCAGGCCGTTTTCGGTGATATAGATGACGGGGAGGTTGGGATAGGTGGCGCTGATGTGCTTGAGCGTGTCGTAGAGGCCTTGCGGGTAGATGAGCCAATCCCAGTCGGTGGTGGGGATACCCGGCATATCGACCTGCTGCCCGACGCCCTTAAACTTAAAGCACGAGGTGCCCTTGTCTCCGGTGCCGTTAAAGCTGTTGGTGGACTCGCCATCGTAGGCGGCGATAAACGCCGACTGATAGTAGTTGAGGCCGAACATATCGTTGCGGGGCGCCGCCTTGGCGAGCTCCTCCATGTCGCTGTCCTCAACCGTAAGCGTGGCGTTGTTGGCACGCAGAATCTCGTTGATGAGTGAGAGGGTGCGCGCGGAGTAGTGACCCAGGAAGGCGCCGTCCATGATGAAGTCGGTGTAGAAGGCGTTGTACAGGTCGGCGGCGTGCTGGTCGGCGGGCGAGTCTGTGGCAGGATATGCCGGCGTCAGGACGTTGACCATGCCAATGCGTCCGCCCAGGTGCTCGGTCTCGTCAAGATCCTTATACAGGTTGACGGCGCGGGCGTGGGCAACGAGCTCGTTGTGCTGGCTCTGGATGCCGCTCGTCACATCAAAGTGATGGTTGGGCGGGAAGTTGCCTTGGATGTATTGGGAGTGCGAGAGGCTGATGAGCTCGTTGATGGTGAACCAATTCTTGACCTCGCGGAACTCGCGGAAGCAGAACTCGGCATAGCGCACATAGGCGTCGACGGTCTTGCGGTTGAGCCAGTCGCCCTGGTTGAACAGGGCGGCGGGGGAGTCAAAGTGATGCAGGGACACATAGGGCTCGACGCCATACTTTTTGCAGCAGGCGAACAGCTCGTGGTAGTGCTTAACGCCCTCGGCGAGGGGCTCGGCATCGTCGCCGTTGGGGAAGATGCGGGTCCAGGCGATGGACACACGGATGGCGTTGAGTCCATGCTCGGCAGAAAGGCGGATATCCTCCTCGTAGCGGTTGTAGAAATCACTGGCCGGGTCGGGCAAAAAGCGACCCTGGGCGACAAGGTAATCGTCCCACATGGTCTTACCCTTGCCTGCCACCTTCGTGGAACCTTCCGTTTGGTACGCGGCGGTTGCGGCGCCCCAAACAAAGCCCTTCGGCAGCTGCTGTACGCGGTTTAGCAAAGACATATGCATACACCCTCTCGTCTCGCTGTTCGATATTGTGCGTTTGCGCTCAGGAGGCTCCCTGGTTAGCGTTTAGCGGTGAAAAAGCCCGATAAACACTATCTTAAAATGATTAGAACCAAAATGAGCACGTGAACATTTGACAATGAGCACGTTAACATCCGGCTGGGATGTATAGAAACAAAACAACTTCAAACAGCCGTGAACGGTTGTATTTGTTCGGTAAGCGGTTTTGATTGACAGAAGTTTTCATGTTGTGGTATATGGCTCGGGTATCATGAGCACGTTATCAATGTATGTACGATGCGCCATGGGCGCGGGGAATAGTTGGGAAGCAGGTTGGCGTGGAAGGCATGGCTCAGCAGACAAGGAATGGTCGTTCGGCGAGCGCGGCAGAGGTTGCGGCGCTCGCTGGCGTGAGCCGCCAGACTGTGTCTCGCGTGGTCAACGGTATGCCCAACGTGACGGAAAAGACGCGCAAGCGTGTGCTGGCCGCCATGGAAGAGCTGGGCTTTCGTCCCAATTTTGCTGGAACGGCGTTGCGCGGCGGGTCGTATCGTTCTATTGGCCTGTGCATGTACAACATCACACGTGTCGGTAACCTGGCGACGCTCAAGGGTATCATGCAAGCGGCGCGCGAGCACGATTTTGCCGTCACTATGATCGAGATGGGCGGCGACAAGCCCTATGCACTTGCCGATGCCTCGCGCCGCATGGTCGAGCGACCCGTCGACGGCATGATTCTCAACATGAACCGCATGGCTCCCGATTTTGAGGAGTTTGTTCCCCAGCCGGGAGTGCGAACGGTCATCCTGTCCATGTATGCGCATCCGCGCTGCACGACGATCGACTCCGACCAGTATGGTTCGTGCGAGCTGTTGACCAATTATCTGCTGGAACATGGCCACTCGAATATGCGGTTTGTGGCGGGTCCGGAAAACTCGATTTCCTCGCGTTTTCGTGAGGCCGGTTGGCGCGATACGCTGGGTCGTGCTCATGTCGATGCCGCTCCGATGCTGCGTGGCGATTGGAGTGCGGACAGTGGGTACGCCATGGGCGAGCGGATTGCGGCCGAGGTGCTTGCCGGCGGGTCGCAGGCGCCGACTGCCGTGCTTGCGGCAAATGACCAGATGGCGCTGGGTGTTATCGCCGCGCTCGAGAACGCGGGCCTGTCCGTGCCCGACGACGTGAGCGTGGTTGGTATCGACGACGCACTCGAGGGACTTGTTCCTCACAATCGGCTGACGACGCTGCGATTTGATTTGCGCGGTGTCGGTAAGCTTGCGTTTGAGGCGGCGATTGGAGAGAGCTCGTCTATCGAGGCGATTCATGTGCCGAGTACGCTGGTCGAACGCTCGACTGTTAGGGACATACGGGGTTAGGTCCTACTCCGTTTGTCTCGATTTGTAACAGGTAGACGGTCAAAAGCGGGCTACGTGTTACAGATTTAGATTCTTCGGAAAGAGCAATCCTGTTCGTCTCAATCTGTAACAGCTAGGACCAAAAAACTCGGCTAGATGTTACAGATCGAGACAAACGGCTCCCGACCAGCCCAAAAACAAAAAGACCGGGGGCGGCGCGCCGTGTGACGTGCCGCCCCCGGCTGAGAAATGGGGACAGGTTGTGTGAGCGGGCAACCCCGCCAGCCACTAGTCCAGACGACGGGTCTGCGCCACGTGCTTATACCAGTATGCGCTTGCCTTGGGCGTGCGCTTCTGGGTTTCAAAGTCAACGTAGAAGAAGCCGTAACGCTTGTTGTAGCCATTGGTCCAGGAGAACTGATCCTGCAGGCTCCACAGGAAGTAGCCGCCCACGTTGACGCCCACCTCCATGGCCTTGAGCAGCCAACGCAGGTGCTGCTCGATGTAGTCGATGCGCGGCTGGTCGTCCACAAAACCGTTCTTGTAGGGGTCCTTGTAGCCCATGCCGTTCTCGGTGATGAAGATCTGCTTGTAGTTGGGGTAGCGCTGCTTAATGTAGACGAGCAGATCGAACAGACCCTCGGGATAGATGATCCAGTCCCAGTCGGTGGTGGGGATGCCGGGCTTGTTCACATGCTCGCCAATGCCCTTGACGCGCCAGCGACCGGTGCCCTTCTCGCCCGTACCGTTGTGGTGCAGGTCGTTCTCGCCATCGTAAGCCTTCAAAAAACGGCACTGATAGTTGTTAACGCCCAGGTAGTCGTTGTAGAGCGCTGCCTCGCGCATAATCTCGAGGTCCTCGTCCAAGATCTCGATGGTGCCGCCCGAGACGGCAGCCAGGCGGTTGGCGCACTCGAGGGTGTCGGGGGCATACTCGCCGCGGAACGTCGCGTCGAGCAAAAACTGGTTTTGCAGCACGTGCTCGTTGTTGGCGGCTTTGATGTCGGCGGGGTCGTTCTCGTTGAGCGGGTACTTAAACTCCAGCGACTGGATGACGCCGATTTTGCCCTTAAAGCCGCCGTTGTGGAAGGCCAGCACGGCCTTGGCGTGGGCGAGCATCATGTTGTGCTCGCACTGGAAGGCCTCGGCCAGATGCGCCTTGACGCCACCGGGGAAGGTGCCCTCGATGTAGGTGTTGGAGGCGTCGGCCCAGATCTCGTTAAAGGTGAACCAGTAGGTCACCTGGTCGGCGTACTCCTTAAAGCAGAAGGTGGCAAAGTCCACAAAGGCGTCGATGGTCTCGCGGTTGAGGAAGTCGCCCTTCTCAAAGAGGGGAAGCGGCGTGTCAAAGTGATGCAGCGTGACGAACGGCTCAACGTGGTGCTTGTGGCACTCGGCGAAGAGATCGTGGTAGAACTGGACGCCCTCGGGGTTGATTTCGCCGGTGCCGTTGGGGAAGATGCGGCTCCAGGCGATGGAGAGGCGAATGCCGTTGATGCCAAACTCCTCGCACAGCTCCAGATCGACGGGGTACTGGTTGTAGAAGTCCGAAGCGGGATCGGGGGAGAAGCGGCCCTGGGCCTCCAGGAAGTCGTCCCAGGCGACCTTGCCCTTACCGTGGGTACGGGTCTCGCCCTCTACCTGGTAGGCAGCAGTGGCGCCGCCAAAGACAAAGTCCTCGGGAAACTGCGCGGGCGGGTTGGTGACGCTAACAGGGTTAACGGACATGATGATCCAATCGTCTAAATCGAAGGGCCAGCCGGTCTTGGATGGTCGGCTGGCCCTGAGCGTTACTTACTTAGAGAGCTGTTCACTCACGAAGGCGAGAGACTTGTCGCCGTTCTGGGAGAGCTCGATGTACTGCTTACCGCGGCAGGCGACGCACTTGTTGCCCACGCGCTCGCAGTCTTTCTGCAGGTCGGCCAGGTAGCTGGCGGCCTGCGGGGCCAAGACGACCAGGTCAAAGTCGGGGAGCATGTCAACGTGGTTGCCATAGGCCTCGGCAGCGGTCTCAAGATTGATGCCGCGCTCTTTGGCGGCCTTGGCCAGCGCGTTGGCGAGCAGGCCCGAGGTACCGCCGCCCTGGCAGAGCACGAGCACGCGCTTGCCGTTGAGGTCGCTGGTGGTCGTTGCCTCGGCAGCGGGTGCTGCGGAGGCGGCGGGGGCGTCGGCCTTCACGGCCTCGGCAGCAGCGCCGGCGGCAACGCTCTTGGCGTCAGCCTTGCCCTGGAAGGCGTCGTTGAGTTTGGCGGCTTTCTCGGCGTTCTTGGCGGCGAGCTCCTCCTGGGAGATCTCGGCTTCCTCGGCGCACTTCTGGGCGTCATAGGCACGGAAGAACGGGTAGTACAGAACGAAGTCGACGACCAGGATAAGGGCGAGCATCACAAAGGCGAGCGGCTGGAAGCCCAGGCCCATGATGGTGCCGATGGGGCCGGGGACGGTCCAGGGCAGGGTGTACATAAAGCCGTTCATGCCCAAGAAGTCGATAAAGATCTTGAGGATCCAGATGTTGGCGATCGGGGCAAAGACAAACGGGACAAAGAAGACGGGGTTGAGCACGATGGGTGCGGCGAACAGCAGCGGCTCGTTGACGGCAAAGCAGACGGGGACGATGGCGGCCTTACCGACGGCGCGCATCTCCTGGGACTTGGCCAGGAAGCAGAACATAAAGACCAGGACGAGGGTGGCGCCGGTACCGCCCATGCAGACGACGAAGTACTGGGCACCCTGGGTCAGGACAGCGGAAGCGTGCTGACCGGCCTGGAACGCAGCCAGGTTGTCGGTCATATTGGCAACGAGAGCGGCAGCGATGGCGGGCTCGACGATCGAGGGGCCGTGGACGCCGACGAACCAGAACAGGCTCATGGCGCCGTAGATCACAGCGAGGCCGATGTAGCCGTCGGCAGCGGTGAACAGGGGCTGGAACACCTGGATGACGCCCTGGGCAAAGCAGAAGCCAAAAGCAGCGCGGAAGACGATGTCAAACACCCAAAAGACGGTGATGCAAACGGAGAAGGGGATGATGTCCTTAAAGGTCTGCGAAATGTTGGGCGGAACCTGCTCGGGCATCTTGACGGTGATGTTGCGCTTAATGAAGAACTTGTAGATGATGCCGGTCACAAACGCAGCGATGAAAGCGGTCAGCAGGCCCTTGGAACCAAGGTAGGTGGTGTTGAAGCCGCTGGCGGCGTCCGTGGCGATGGTGTCGCTCGAAAGGAGCAAGAAGCCGATGATGGCCGCGCACATGCACGAGATGAAGTTGATCTGGTTGTTCTTGGGCAGGTCGCGGTTCTGAGCGTCGGCGAAGTGCTTGGCCGTGGTGGCGGCGCAGGCGATGGCCAGGATGCCCATGGAGTAGTTGTAGCACTTCCACAGGGCGTTGTTGATGTCATCGGGCCAGTAGAAACCCCAGATGTTGGGGACCGAGGCTACCAGGCAGAAGATGGACGAGAAGATGATGATGGGGATGACGGAGATAAAGCCGTCGCGGATCGCCTTGAGGTACTTGTTGCGGGCGATCGCGTTGAAAAAGGGCTGGCCTTTTTCGATGGTGGCGATGAGTTGCTCCATGCAATGCTCCTAAGAGTCGGTGGGTTAGCAACGATGGTAGCTTTTGGCGTTCGGTTGCCAAAATGTTGACGTTGCCATTTTGCGACACAAAAAAAGACGCGAACCGGTGGTTCCTGTGCCTGCGAACCGTCGATTCCTTATGCGTAAACGTTTGAGCCGCCCGGTGGCTCTGTGTTTGCACAATGGCAACGTTAACATTTGGGCGCCAAAAGCCGTTTGGGGAAGCAAAAATGTCGGTGAACGGTAGGTTTTGGGTGGTGAGCGTATGGTGGGGGAGGCGTTGGATATACTTGAAGGCGTTAAAAATGACTGCGTAGGGTGCCGCCAATGGCATCGTCGACATAGAAAGATCGACCTATGGCCGCTGTTAAAAAATCGGTTTCCGTTAAGGATGTGGCGCGTCTCGCGGGCGTCTCGGAGCAGACAGTTTCGCGTACGGTGCACGATTCGCCCAGCGTGCGCCCCGAGACCAAGGAGCGCGTGCGTGCCGCCATGCGCGAGCTGGGGTATCGCCCCAATTTTGCCGGTCGATCGCTGCGCCGCGGTAAGTTTAAGACCGTCGGCGTCGCCATGTTCAACATTACCGGCACCGGCAACCTCGACCGTATGGAGGGCTTTGCCGCCGCCGCCGACAAACACGGCTACGCCATCACCCTCACTAAAGTAGATGGACACCCCTATACCCTCGAGAGCGCATCGTCGCGTATGAGCGCACTGCCGGTGGACGGTATGGTTGTGATCATGAACCGCATGCCGGCGGACTTTGGCACCTTCGAGCCGCTGCCCGGCATGCAGACGGTGCTCGTTACGATGTTGGAGCACCAGCTCTGTTCAACGGTCGATAACGACCAGTTCGATTGTTCGCGCCAGGTGGTCGAGTACTTGCTGGGGCGGGGGCACAAAACCGTGCACTTTATCTCGTGTCCCGAGCGCTCGCTTTCGGGCATGCGGCGCGAGGAAGGCTGGCGCGAGACATTGCGTGCGCATGGCATTGAGCCCCCGCAGCTCGTGCGCGGCGACTGGACGGCACAGAGCGGATATGCTGCCGGCCAGGCTCTGGCGGACGATCCGACCTGTACGGCCATTTATGCTTCCAACGACGCCATGGCCTACGGCTGCATTCGCGGGCTCGAGTCGCGCGGGAAGCGCGTGCCCCAGGACGTGAGCGTGGTGGGTGTTGACGACAGCCTGGGCGATATCGTGCCCGACCGTCGCCTGACCACGGTGCGCTTTGACAACAAGCGCGTCGGCATGTGGGCGGTCGACAAGATTGCCGGCGCCGAGGGCGTTGAACCCGGTGTGGAGCATATGCTGTTTCCGGGCGTGCTCGTCGAGGGCGATACGGTGCGCGATTGGCGCTAGGGCGCGGGTCTGTTTGGGTTTCCGCTAATTGTGTTCGATATTGTTCAGATTGGTTTAAAAACCGTTCACGGGCGAAAAGTGACCGTTCATAGCTCGAAATTACGTTTTGCGCTGTTCTTTTTTGTTTGAATGTTATTGTTTCTGACATACACAACGCAGCGCGTATGCCCGGACGCGATGCTCTCCATTGGTTCATATGTGAAAGGAACGCAACATGGCAACCAAAGAAGAAATCTCGATGGTTGGATTCGAGATTGTCGCATACGCAGGTGACGCCCAGACCGATCTGCTTGCAGCGCTCGATGCTGCTCGCGAGGGTGACTTTGAGAAGGCCGAGCAGCTGCACAAGGATGCCAGCGATGCGCTCATCGGTGCCCACGACACGCAGACCAAGCTGCTTTCGCAGGAGGCCGGCGGTGGCGAGATGGAGATGACCTTCATCATGGCTCACGCTCAGGACACTCTCATGACCACTATGATCCTGGAGAAGCAGACCCGCTTTACCATCGATGCCTACAAGCGCATCGCTGCGCTCGAGGCCAAGCTCGCCTAACGAGCCCGCACAACCAAGTTCCCTTCCAAAAGCTCTGCCGCTACCCGCGGCAGGGCTTTTTCTGTTCTCCTCCAAGTTGCGGTGAAATAGGGACTGAATAGGGGCCGGCGGGCGCAAAACAATCCCTATTCCACCGCAACTCATCCCGAGATAGTCATTGGGGACAGTCTTGGTGCGCTCCGTTCGTCCTCCCGTTCGATTTTTGCTCGGTGGGTATACTTCCTTTCGCATTAAACGCCGGACTGAGGAGGTATCCAAATGCCGGATAACGGGTCAATACAAAAAAGAGACGCGCACGAGATGGCTCATGGGCGTCCTGTCCAGATAACCGAGCACACGACGGTAACCGAGTTGCAGCCCAGCCTGTCCGATGTCGTGTGCGCAAACAAAAAGCTGCAGATTGGCTTTATCGTTACGCTCGTGGTACTGGCGCTGCTGTCGGGCTTTGTAGCTCGTCCGCATTTCGCCGATACCAAAACTTGGGACTCCACCATCGAGGTCATCGATCAAAAGAAAGGCAACGTTTTGGCGCTCACGGCTTCATGCGTTGCTCTATCTGCGGGTATTACGGCGCTGCCGGGTGATACGGGAACGCCGGTTGCCGAGCAGCTCGCGCAGCTTTCAGGCAACCTTGGTATCGTGCTTGCCGTGCTCTACCTAGAGAAATATTTGCTCACGATTTTGTGGTCGATTGGCTTGGGCATCTTAATCCCGTTTGCGTTGGTGCTCTTTGCGGTGTCGCTCGGCATTCACGGACGCTGGAGCACGAGCGCTGTCCTGCGCCGTGTGGCGACACGCGTGCTGGTGGTTGCCGTGATCGGTATGGCGCTTGTGCCCGCGAGCGTATGGGTGTCGCAGAAGGTCGATGAAACGTATCGCGTTAGTATCGAGCAAGCTGAGCAAAAGGCTGCGGACGCTGCGGATGCGGCCGACACCACGGACAAGTCAGCCGAGACCAGCTCAAAATCGAACAAGAAAAAATCCGAGACCACGGCGTCCAAAAACGTGCTCGAGCAGTTGACTGATGGGGCATCGAGCCTTGTTACGTCGGTGACCAGCGGCGCCAAGCAGATGACCGATGAGATCGTGCGGCAGGTGACCGATCTGATTGAAGGCGTCATCGTGATGATCGTGACTTCGTGCGTTATCCCGCTGCTGGTGCTCGTGGCGTTCCTGTGGCTGGGACACGTACTGCTGGGGATCGATATTTCCGGCCCGGCGAACTACTTGACGGGCCGCTTTCTGAGTGCTCCGTCCAAGCACGCCAAAAAGGGTGGGCAGTCCGAGTAGCTAAAACAGCTGTATATACCGGGGAATACCGCCGAAGGGCGGCCGAGACACGTTCTCGGCCGCCCTTTCGTTTGCTGAACGCATGGTCGCTGCGTTCGCGCCGGACCCAAACGGTCAGCAGTCATCCGTGAACGGTATTTGTTCAAAAAAGAACAAAGATAAACAAATAGTTGTTGCAGTTACTGTTCGAATGTGTTCAAATAAACATGAACAGTGAAGAACCGCACATTCAGATGCCCGGACCTGAACGCGATTCAACACTTCCAAACAGAAACTACGCACCTGCGTATCTCTCAAGGAGGATGTCATGAGGGTTGTAATCGCTTCCGATGCCGACGGTATGTCGATGAAGGAGTCCATCAAGGAGATGCTCATCGCCGACGGTCACGAGGTCGTCGACTATTCCGAGACCCCTGCCGCGGATTTTGTCGATTCCGCGACCGCCGTTGCCAAGGACCTGCTGGAGCACAAGGATTCCCAGGGCTTCGCATTCGATAAGTACGGCGTCGGCTCCTATATGGCCGCCGTCAAGATCAAGGGCATGGTCGTCGCCAACATTTCCGACGAGCGTTCCGCTTACATGACCCGCGAGCACAACGGCTCGCGCATGGTCACCATGGGCCCGGGCGTTGTGGGCACCGAGGTCGCCAAGAAGATCGCCCGCGAGTTCCTGCGCGCCCAGTACGCCGGCGGCCGTCACCAGATCCGTGTCGACATGCTCAACAAGATGGCCTAACGAGAGCCACCGAGAACTCGAACTTCTACCTCAACTTGTGAATTCAGACGAAAGGACGTTCTGATGAAGAAGACCATCGCAATCGGTTGCGACCATATCGTTACGGACGAGAAGATCTATCTGGCCGACCGCCTGGAGCAGGCTGGCTACAAGGTGCTCGACTGCGGCACCTACAGCCACACCCGTACGCACTATCCCATCTATGGTAAGGCCGTGGGCGAGGCTGTTGCCAGCGGCAAGGCCGACTTTGGCGTGGCCCTGTGCGGCACCGGCATCGGCATCACCAACGCCGTCAACAAGGTTCCCGGCGCCCGCTGTGCCCTGGTTCGCGACATGACCTCTGCCCTGTATGCCCGTCGCGAGCTCAACGCCAACATCGTGGGTTTTGGCGGCAAGATTACCGGCGAGTTCCTGATGGCTGACATCATGCTTGCCTTCCTGGAGGAGCCCTACGAGAAGACCCCCGAGCACGATGCCCTGATCGCCAAGATCGATGCCTGCAACAAGGCCGACGCCGAGGCTCAGGCTGATCCGCACTTCTTTGACGAGTTCCTCGAGAAGTGGGACCGCGGCGAGTATCACGACTAATTAGGTTCCGGCGTTCTGCCGAACGCCGGACCGGTCGACGCTGCGCGGCGCTCAGGCACCCCATCTCGCCGCTCAAACCGTCGCTCGCGTACATGAAGTACGCGTCGCTCCTCTTTCGCGGCGACCTGGGGCACCTGAGCGCCGCTCGCTGACGTTTGAGTGACCTGTGAGATCGCCCCTGTTGTTGCGAAGTGTTCTGGTACGGCGAGCTGCTCCGATAACACGTTTGCTTGCTTGGCTTGAGTGCTTCGCTCTTGGCTGTACTTGGCGATTTGCAGCTTTTCAATTGACGGCTCGCGTTTCTGTGAGGGGGCGCGGGCCGGTTTTCTATCAGCCCTATTGACTTGGCGGGCTGTCGTAAGAAAGGGAAGGCTCCTATGGAGTTTGTTCTTGATAACGGTTCTATCCGCGTAGCACTGAGCACGGCTGGCGGATCGTTCACTTCGATTAAAGCCAACGGTCGCGAGTACCTGTGGCAGGGCGAGCCGGCGGTCTGGTCGGGCCAGGCACCCATTTGCTTCCCGATCTGCGGCGGCCTTCGTGACGGTCACGCAATGACCATGGGCGGCCGCGAGGTAAAGCTCGCCCGCCACGGTTTTGCGCGCAAGCAGGAGTGGAAGCTCGAGGAACAGAGCGACAACATGGTTGCGCTGAGCCTAAGCTCTGCCGACCATGCCGAGTTGCTCGAGCAGTACCCGTATCCGTTTAAGATCGTTGCTCGTTACA
>CABQZS010000006.1 GCA_902468695.1 uncultured Collinsella sp. | reverse complement strand
TTTGTTCCCGGCAGGCATTTCGACGTTATCGATTTAGGATTCGATGCTGCGGGCTATGTCACCGCCATGCTGTTGGTATTGCTGGCAGCGGCGTTGGTGCGCCATGCGACTCGGCCGATCGGCGCCCATGCGAGGCGCTAGCCTTAAGACGAGACATCGCGACTGCCTATGCTTCGACATTGACTACAATAACGGCTGCTATCGTGAGCGGTCGTCGATGTGCAGTTTTCCAGACACCTGTTTTCTCTAAGAAAGGAAATCCCATGGCGGTATTGTTTGTTGAATATCCCAAGTGCTCGACCTGTAAGAAGGCCAAGGCATGGCTGGACGAACACGGGGTAGAGTATATCGACCGCGATATCGTTTTGGACAATCCCACGGCTGATGAGCTTGCGACCTGGATTGCTCGTTCGGGGCTGCCGGTGCGGCGCTTCTTTAATTCGTCGGGCATGAAATATCGAGAGCTGGGCCTGAAGGCGCGTCTGGATGCGGGCATGACTGATCGGGAGTGCTACGAGCTGCTGGCGACCGACGGCATGCTGGTCAAGCGTCCGCTGCTGGTGGGCGACGACTTTGCGATTCCCGGCTTTAGGGAAGCGGCTTGGGCCGAGGCGTTGCTGTAGCGGCTGCGGAAAGTGCGACCCGTTTTGAGTGCTCAGAGTGGGACGTGTTTTCCATCGGCGGGCTCGCTCGGCTCAATCCTCGAGCTGTGCCCATTCGTGCGGATCGTAGACCTTTACGTGCTTGTTGGGCTTGCCGCTCCAGTACTCCTCGTCAATAAAGGGCAGATATGCCTGAACGCCGGGGCAGATAAAGGGAATCCGCTGCTGTTGCAGTCGCTCGCGCTGGCGCTGCTCCAGGTGCGCCTCGGATATGACGGTCGGCATGCCGGACAGCTCGACGAGGCTTGCCTGGATTCGCTTAAGGTCGGGGAGTCCCGCGTGCCATGACACCCGCATGATCAAAAAGGATGCACGGCGGTATTTTGCCTGCATCACCGTGATGGCGGGGCGCAGTGTGGGATGGATTTTGTCCCGTTCGGGCCAAAGGTCAGCAGTGATCTCGAGGCCCAGGGTCTCCCATAGGTAATCAAGCTCTTCGTCCATGGCGCCTCGATATCCGTGCAATGATGACGGTTCGATTGTGCCATCAGCCGTGAGTGCTGCATTGTTGTAATCTACCAGCGGTAGATGTGGGATGTTTTACGGACTTTGGCGCCGTACGTGTCGCTGGTGCTTCACAGGTCCTTCACGTGTTGGCCGTATTTGACTGAATTTCAAAAAAGTCAAAATTAGGGCTTGCGTCACGGCGGGACTTCCCGTATATTTCTTTCTTGCGCAAAGGCACAGCCGAGCGCAGCGATGCAGTCATTGGGATGTCGTCTAATGGCAGGACAGCGGATTCTGGTTCCGTCAATGGGGGTTCGACTCCCTCCATCCCAGCCATTGCATTTGCTACATATGGCCCGTTCGTCTAGCGGTTTAGGACGCCGCCCTCTCAAGGCGGAGATCACCAGTTCGAATCTGGTACGGGCTACCAAAATTGAACGCCCGGGCCTCGTAAGAGACCCGGGTTTTGTGTATTGACCGATGTTTAAGGCGCGTTGAGTCTGCCGCCTGGACCGAGGAGTTGTCATGGACCTGCCCATCAGCTTGCAAGACATCACGTATGCCGAGAACTATCTGGCGCAGGGCGACCTGGCTACGGCGACGCCGCTGCTGGAGCGCCTGGTGGAGCTCGCCGAGGAGTATATCGACGCCGAGTGCAAGACGGAGGAGAAGCGCCAATACTTTAGCTTCGATAGCAAGTTTGAGCGCTTGGCCTATCGCCGCGTGGAGAAGGATCCGCGCGAGCTCGTGCAGGTCGAGGTGCCGTTTGACCGCCTGTACTCTGACATGGCGTTTGCCTACATTCGCCAGCAGGATTATGTGAGCGCTCGTAATGCCCTGATGCAGGCTGTGCGTTGGGACCCCATGAACTGCAACTATCGCTTGGATTTGGCCGAGCTGTTCCGCGCACTCGAAGACAAGCAGGAGTGGGCTTCGCTTTCGTTTTCGGTGCTGGAGCGCGCGAGCGATGGCAAGTGCGCCGCCCGCGCTTACGCCAATCTGGGTCAGTACTTCTTGGAGCCCGAGACCGAGAACGTTTCGGCTGCCGTGGGCTGCGCGCGTCTGGCGCTGCGCCTGGCGCCCAACGATGCGCATACGACGCGCCTGCTCAACAAGATCCATACTACCTATCCGGATGCCGCCGAGGAGAGCGACGAGCACGTGATGGGCGAGCTGGCGTTGCAGGGCGTTCCGACCTCACCTTCGGCCGAGATTGCCATCTGCCTGATTATGTGCGCGACCGATGCTGCAAGCGACGGCGACAAGCAGGAGGCGACGCGCCTGACGGTGCGTGCTCGCGACTTGGTGGGCGAGGAAGCCTGCGCGGCGATTATCAAACTGGTGCGCGAGAGCGACGCCGAGCTCAACGCCGAGCGCAAGGCTAAGCGCGAAGCTACGGGCAAGGGTTCCGATGGCGCCAAGGAGGCCGGCGATGCCCAGTAAGCGCGAGCGCAAGCTCATTTCCAAGAATCGCTCGGCGCATCACGAGTACTTTATCGATGAGACATTTGAGTGCGGTATTGAGCTGAGCGGCACCGAGGTCAAGTCGATTCGCGAGCGCGCCTGCCAGATCACCGATACCTTCGCGCTGATCCGCGGCGGGGAGTGCTGGCTCGTCGGCCTGCATATCCACCCTTATAGCCATGGTGGCGTGTGGAATCGCGATCCCGACCGTCGGCGTCGTCTGCTGCTGCACCGCAAGGAGATCGACTTTCTTGACGGCAAACTTCGCAACCGTGGTTATGCGCTGGTTCCGTTGGAGCTCTACTTTAATACCGACGGCCGCGTAAAGCTGCTGCTGGGTTTGGGTCGCGGCAAGAAGCTCTACGACAAGCGCGAGGACATGGCCAAGCGTGATGTCCAACGTGAGATCGATCGCGCCCTTAAGGAACGCAACCGCTAGGCACTCTGTATAAGTTGCGGTGGAATACGGACTGTTTTGCCTGTTTGAGGGGCTATTCAGTCCCTATTTCACCGCAACTGCGGGTGTCTCATCTTTCTTACTGTTCTGACACATATGTCTCAAAGGCGGCGTCCGTTATGGGTGCCGCCTTTTTTTGTGGGTACATACATCCATGAGGTTCCAACCCGAGCTAGGGGAGTGATCGTTATGGACAAAACTGCGTTCTTTACGATGCCGAGTGGCCTGTATGTGGTGAGTGCCGCGGCCGACGGGCTGCGTGCCGGTTGCGTTATCAACACTGCGGTGCAGGTGACATCCGTCCCGCCGCGCATCTCGATTGCCGTGAACAAGGAAAATGTCACGTCCGGCGTAATCGCATCGGCTAAGGCCTTCGCGCTGACCGTGATTGACCAGACCGCCGACATGTCCTATATCGGCAACTTTGGCTTCCGCACCAGCAGCGATTACGACAAGTTTGCCAAGTACGAGACCCACGAGACCGCGCTGGGCATGCCCTATGTGCCCGAGCACGCGGCGGCGCTGTTTAGCTGCCGTCTGATTGATACCGTGGATGTGGGCACGCACCTGCTCTTTATCGGCGAGGTGGAGGATGCCGAGCGCTTGAGCGGCGAGGCCCCGCTGACCTATGACTACTATCACAAGGTCTTGAAGGGCAAGACGCCGCCCAAAGCTTCGTCGTATCAAGGCTAGAAATGTTCTAAAAATACTTGCATTATATTATTGAGAATATATACTAATAAGCAAGTACACCAGCAGTCACGTTCGAGAGGAGAACATCATGGCTGAGGAGAAGAAGACGTATAAGTTCGTGTGCACCGTTTGCGGTTACGAGGTTGAGGTCGACACGCCCGAGCTGCCCGAGGACTACGTGTGCCCGGTCTGCGGCGTCGGCCCCGATGAGTTTGAGCTTGTCGAGGAGTAGCTCGTAGACACACGGCGATTAGCCATACAGAGCTCTGTCCAAGGGTCCCGGTCGAATTCTCGGCCGGGGCCCTTTTCTTCCGCCCCCAAGGGATCACGGCTGCTGTTAGCTGATCCTGTCTGTCGTGAGTCCGGCCGACCGTTTGTCTCAATCTGTAACATCTAGCAGTGAAAACGGGGTCTACGTGTTACAGATTGAGACAAACGGAGCTGTCCCTCGGAATGATCTCGATCTGTAACATCTAGACATCAAAAGCGGGTTTAGATGTTACAGATCGAGACGTTTGACTGGGTGGACATGCGGCCTCGTTACATCCCTGTCAACAACACGACATCGAGAATCGTCACGATGACGCCGATCCCTACGAGCAGCGCGTTGAGCGGGCGCGAGTTGGCGTATTTGCCCATAACGCGGGGCGAACTGGTGAGTCGTATGAGCACAAAGACCGTAATCGGCAACTGAAGCGACAACAGCGCCTGACTCCAGATGAGACCCTCAAAAGGATTCGGGACGATCAGGCACGCCGCCACTGCGCCGACGAAACAGACCGCCACTCCAATCGATGAGTGCCGGTCGTGGATGTCGTATTCCTCGTCGAACATGCCCGCGGTGATAGTGCCCGCCGCCATGCCCGCCGTCACACTACTCGAGAGGCCCGCAAACAGCAGCGCCACCGCAAAGATGGTCGAGCTCGCCGGGCCCAAGATGGGGGAGAGCGTGGCCGCTGCGACGGCGAGGTCGTCTACGACCATGCCGTGCGCAAAGAAGGTCGTTGCGGCCAGGATGACCATGGCCGAGTTGATTGCCCAGCCCACGCCCATCGAAAAGAGCGTGTCAAAGAGCTCGTAGCGCAGACGTTCTTCGATAACCTGCTCGCCTTGGCCTTCGAAGTGCATGGATTGGATGACCTCGGAGTGCAGGAAGAGGTTGTGGGGCATAACGACCGCGCCTAGGACACTTACGATAATCGTGGCCGAGCCGGTGGGCATGCTGGGTGTGATCCAGCTTGCGGCGGCCTGCGGCCAGTCGACCTTGACCAGCGCAAGCTCGGCCAAAAACGAGAGGCCTACCACGCCTACGAAGGCGATGATCCATCGCTCGGCGCGCTTGTAGGAACTCGTCATGAGCATCGCCATCGATACTGCCGCCACGATGACGCAGCCAGCGCGCACGGGCAGCCCAAAGAGCATTTGAAGCGCGATCGCACCGCCCAGGACTTCGGCCATGGCGGTGGCGATCGTGGCTAGATATGCGCTGCCGAGTATCACACGCCCGACGAGGCGGGGCAGGTGGCGCGTCGTGGCCTCGGCAAGACAGGCGCCCGTGGCGATACCCAGGTGCGCCGCATTGTGCTGCAGCACAATGAGCATAATCGTGGACAGTGTGACGATCCACAGCAGCGCGTAGCCAAACTGCGAACCCGCGGCCATATTGGAGGCCCAGTTGCCCGGATCGATAAAGCCGACGGTCACGAGCAGCCCGGGGCCGATATGCCGCGCGATGTCTAGACCTCCGTGACCGCCGGTGCGTCGGGAGCCAAAGTGTTGTTTGAGATGGTTGAGCATGGTGCGCTCCTGTGTATGGGCGGCGTGGCGTCGCATCTGGGTCGTGCGGCGCCACGCGTCGGGTTTGGGTTGGGGTTACCTGCGCGCCTTGCCTTGGTTGGCCACGGCGTCGATCTTGGCGGCGATGGTCGCCGGGTCGCCGATGTAGCGCTTGTCGAGGACGTTGAAATCGGCATCGAAGGTGTAGACGAGCGGCACGCCGGTGGGGATGTTGACCTTGAGGATCTCCTCGGGCGTGAGGTGCTCGAACTTCATGACGAGAGAGCGCAGGGAGTTGCCGTGTGCGGCGATGAGTACGCGCTTGCCGGCGAGCATCTGGGGGCGAATCTCGTCTTCGAAATAAGGCCAGGCACGGGCTATCGTGTCCCTGAGGCACTCGGTGTAGGGCAGCTGGTCGGGTGCGACATCACGGTATTGCTCCTGGGTGTGGGGATCGCGTGCGTCGTTCGGCTCGAGTGCCGGCGGGCAGATATCGAAGGAGCGGCGCCAGATGAGCACCTGCTCGTCGCCGTGCTCCGCCGCGGCATCGGCCTTGTTGAGACCCTGCAACGCGCCGTAGTGGCGCTCGTTGAGTTTCCAGGACTTGTTGACGGGCAGCCATTCGCGGTCCATTTGGCCGAGCACGATGTTGAGGGTGTGGATCGCGCGCTTGAGGCGCGAAGTGTAGCAGACGTCAAAGTCGAAACCGGCTTCTTTGAGGGCTCGACCGCCTGCGGCGGCTTCTTCGCGGCCCGTGTCGGTGAGCTCTACGTCGGTCCAGCCGGTGAACAGGTTGAGTTTGTTCCACTCCGACTCTCCGTGGCGGATAAGGACGAGTTGGATCGTCTGCCGGTCTGTCTGGTGTGCCATAGGGGCCTCCTTAATGTGGCACGGCATGCGTGCCGTTTGTTTGACGCCGCAAAGGATACCCGTTTTAGGCTAAAAAGTTAACCAAGACTAACAAAATTGTTGTATTTGAATAGGATGGTGAAAGGGGATTGCTGAAATGTCTTGATCTGTAACAACTAGGGATGGAAATTGGATCTTACTGTTACAGATTGAGATGTTTGAAGCGGTGAGCTTGCAGGCCGAACTTGGGGCCTATGTTGTCGCCCTTGAGGTCGGCGGTGTCCACTCGTAGGGCGTGCGTTACGCGATTGTTTCGAAACGGGTGGGAAACACAACAGGCCGGCGATGCTCCTAGTATGCCTATTCAACTGACTGTCTAAATATCTAGGGGAGGATCGCGATGCAGGCAGATTCCGCTCAGCAGCAGGGCCTTTATCGCCCCGAATTCGACCACGATGCGTGTGGCATCGGCGCGCTTGCCGATATCAACGGTGGGCGCCATCACCAGATTTTGGACGATGCGCTGTCCATTCTGGTCAACTTGGAGCACCGCGGTGGCACGGGACTCGAGAAGAACACCGGCGACGGCGCTGGCATCCTGTTCCAGGTTCCGCATCACTTTTTCCGTAAAGAGGCTCAAAAGTGCGGCCAGATTCTGCCGGCAGAGGGCGACTATGGCGTGGCCATGCTGTTCTTCCCGCAGGACGACAAGGGCGTAGAGGATGCCCGCCGCGTGTTTGAAGAGGGTTGCGCCGAGGCCGGCGTGCCGCTGCTCTTTTGGCGCGAGGTACCGGTCGACCCGCACGACCTGGGCGAGACGGCCCGCGCCTGCATGCCCACTATCCTGCAGGCCTTCCTGGGCCGTCCGGACGACACGCCCGCCGGCGATGCCTTCGAGCGTCGTCTGTACGTGTGCCGCCGCACCATCGAAAAGAAGGCCGATGCTGAGTTTGCCCTGCGCGACAAGATCTTCTATGTGTGCTCCATGAGCTCGCGCACCATCGTGTACAAGGGCATGCTGGTCGCCACGCAGATGCGCCGCTTCTTCATCGATCTCAACGACGCCGCCGTCAAGACGGCCGTGGCGCTCGTCCACTCGCGCTACTCCACCAACACCACACCCAGCTGGGAGCGCGCACATCCCAACCGCTTTATCATCCACAACGGCGAGATCAACACCCTCAAGGGCAACGTCAACTGGATCCGCGCCCGCGAGCCCAACCTGTACAGCCCCGTGCTGCAGCACGATCTTGAGCGCGTGATGCCCATCATCAACCGCGAGGGCTCCGACTCCGCGATTCTGGATAACGTGCTCGAGTTCCTGGTCATGAACGGTCGCCCGCTTACGCGTGCCGCGTCCATGTTGCTGCCCGAGCCGTGGGACCACAACGACAGCCTGAGTGAGGAGCGCCGCGCCTACGACGCTTACCAGTCCATGCTCATGGAGCCGTGGGATGGCCCGGCGGCCATCGCCTTTACCGACGGTCGCACGCTGGGTGCCGCCCTCGACCGTAACGGCCTGCGTCCCGCCCGCTACTATGTGACGCGCGACGGTCGCTTTATGCTGGCGAGCGAGGTGGGCACCATCGAGGTGAGCCCCGAGAACATCCTGACGAGCGGCTGCCTGGGACCGGGCCAGATGCTCGAGGTCGACTTTGCCCGCGGGCGCGTCATCTACAACGATGAGCTGCGTGCTCGTTACGCCAAGGAAAAGCCCTACCGTGATTGGATTGCCGAGGAGACGCTAACCGTTGACGCGCTCGATGAGCCCGTTGCGGCAACGCCCGCCGAGGACGCCGAGGTGCCCGCCGCCGTGCGTATGGCCAAGCTCGGCTACCACTGGG
This sequence comes from uncultured Collinsella sp., assembly GCA_902468695.1. Taxonomy (GTDB): domain Bacteria; phylum Actinomycetota; class Coriobacteriia; order Coriobacteriales; family Coriobacteriaceae; genus Collinsella. Next base: position 473 of record CABQZS010000006.1, on the reverse strand, counting down.
ATGACGTCGACGAGGTCGTGCGTCCCATGGCCCAGCAGGGCAAGGCACCGCTCGCCTCGATGGGCATCGATGCGCCGCTGGCTTGCCTGTCCAAGAAGACGCGCTCGTTCTTTGACTACTTCTATCAGTTGTTCGCCCAGGTTACGAACCCGCCGATCGACGCCCTGCGCGAGCATATGGTGACTTCGACCACGCTCTACCTGGGCAACCACGGCAACTTGCTCGAGGACTCCCGTACGGCCTGCCAGCTGGTGCACCTGGAGCGCCCGCTGCTGAGCGAGGAGGAGTTCGACCGCATTTGCGCCATCGACCGCGTGGGCTTTAAGCCCCGCCGGTTCCGTGCCGTGTACCGCCGCGACGCGGGTGAGGGCGCGCTGCAGGCTGCGCTCAAGCAGCTTGCCGAAGACGTCGAGGCTGCGGTTCGCGATGGCGTGAACATCGTGGTGCTGAGCGACCGTGCCGCTGCGGGCGAG
>CABQZS010000005.1 GCA_902468695.1 uncultured Collinsella sp. | reverse complement strand
CTTTCATGTCGTGTAGGAAATACGTAGACAAAAAGGAGGTTATGTGATGGTAAGTATTGTTCTTGCTAGCCACGGGGACTTGGCAGCTGGAATCAAGCAGACGGGCTCGATGGTCTTTGGCGATCAGCCGTCTGTTGCCGTGGTCTCGCTCGAGCCGAGCATGGGCCCCGACGACTTCCGTGCCAAGGTCGAGGAAGCAATCGCTTCCTTCGAAGACCAGGAGCAGGTGCTCTTCCTCGTTGATCTGTGGGGCGGCACGCCGTTCAACCAGATCAGCGGGCTCATCGAGGGCCACGATTCCTGGGCTATCGTCACCGGTGTCAACCTGCCTATGCTCATCGAGGCATATTCGCAGCGCTTTGACGCAAAGAACACTGCACATGCGATCGCAAAACATCTCGTGACTGAGGCTAAGGCTGGCGTGCGCGTCAAGCCCGAGTCTCTGGAGCCCGAGGAGAAGAAGCCGGCTGCGGCCGCCGCTGCTCCTGCAGGCGCCATCCCTCCGGGAACGGTCATCGGCGATGGGCACATCAAGATCGCCCACGTCCGTATCGACACCCGTCTGCTTCATGGTCAGGTGGCCACCACGTGGACCAAGCAGATCAACCCCAACCGCATCATCGTGGTTTCCGACGGCGTTGCTCACGACGAGCTCCGTAAGACCATGATCGAGCAGGCTGCCCCTCCGGGAGTCCATGCCAACGTCGTGCCCATCAAGAAGATGGCCGAGGTCGTCAAGGACACGCGCTTTGGTGACACCAAGGCCATGCTGCTCTTTGAGAACCCGCAGGATCTGCTCAAGGCCATCGAGGCCGGCGTCGACATCAAGGAAGTCAACATCGGTTCCATGGCTCACTCCAAGGGCAAGGTCGTCGTCACCAACGCCGTCGCTATGGGCGATGACGACGTCAAGACTCTCGAGGCCCTCAAGGCCAAGGGCGTCAAGTTCGAGGTCCGCAAGGTTCCTTCGGATTCCTCCGAGGATCTCGACGCCATGTTGAAGAAAGCTAAGGCCGAACTGGCCGCTCAAGCATAGTAAAGGAGGGTCCGATACATGTCTGCAATCACTATTCTGCTTGTTGCGATTGTCGCGTTGCTTGCCGGTATGGAAGGCATTCTGGATGAGTTCCAGTTCCATCAGCCGCTCGTGGCATGCACGCTTATCGGTCTCGTAACCGGTCACCTTCAGGAGGGCATCCTCCTGGGCGGTTCGCTCCAGATGATGGCCCTTGGCTGGGCTAACGTCGGCGCCGCTGTCGCGCCTGACGCCGCTCTGGCCTCGGTCGCTTCTTCGATCATCATGGTGCTCGCCCTCAACGGTGGCGCCACCGATTCGGCCAAGGCCGTTACCACCGCTATCGCCGTCGCCGTCCCGCTGTCGGTCGCTGGTCTGTTCCTGACCATGATCTGCCGTACCATTGCTACCGCTATCGCTCACGCCATGGACGGTTGCGCCGAGAAGGGCGACTTCTCCGGCATCGAGCGCTGGCAGTATGCTGCCATCCTCATGCAGGGCCTTCGTATCGCCATCCCGGCAGTGCTTCTGTGCGTCATCCCGGCCGAGGCCGTTACCAACGCGCTTAACGCTATGCCCGACTGGCTGTCCGGCGGCATGGCTGTCGGCGGCGGCATGGTCGCTTCCGTCGGTTACGCCATGGTCATCAACATGATGGCCACCAAGGAGACCTGGCCGTTCTTCGTCCTCGGCTTTGTCCTTGCTGCCATCCCTCAGCTCACGCTGATCGCCCTTGGTCTCATCGGCATCTCCCTTGCCCTCATCTACCTTGGCCTTAAGGATCTGGCCAAGCAGGGTGGCGGCATGGGCGGTGGCTCCGGCGACCCGCTCGGCGACATTCTGAACGATTACGAGTAGGAGGGGAGTGATACATATGGCAGAGAACAAGATTCAGCTCACCAAGGCTGACCGCAAGAAGGTTTGCTTCCGTCATCAGTTCCTTCAGGGCTCGTGGAACTACGAGCGTATGCAGAACGGCGGCTGGTGCTTCGCAATGATCCCTGCGATCAAGAAGCTCTACACCAGCAAGGATGACCAGATTGCCGCTCTTAAGCGCCACCTGGAGTTCTATAACACCCACCCCTATGTTTCCGCCCCCGTCATTGGCGTTACCCTCGCCCTCGAGGAGGAGCGCGCCAACGGTGCTCCGATCGATGACGTCGCCATCCAGGGCGTCAAGGTCGGTATGATGGGCCCGCTCGCCGGCGTCGGTGACCCCGTCTTCTGGTTCACCCTTCGCCCGATTCTGGGCGCTCTGGGCGCTTCCCTGGCCATGTCCGGCAGCATCGTCGGTCCGCTGCTGTTCTTCTTCGCGTGGAACATCATCCGTTACGCTTTCCTGTGGTACACGCAGGAGTTTGGCTACAAGGTCGGCTCCTCCATCGCCAAGGACCTCTCCGGTGGTCTGATGGGCAAGGTCACCGAGGGTGCTTCCATCCTGGGTATGTTCATCATCGGCGCCCTGGTCGAGCGCTGGGTGTCCATTTCCTTCACCCCGATTGTCTCCACGGTCAAGCAGTCTGCTGGCGCCTTTATCGACTGGGCTAGCCTGCCCTCCGGTTCCGAGGGTATCAAGGAAGCGCTGACGATGTACAACTCCGTCGGTGCTACCGCCCTTGATCAGATGAAGGTCACCACGCTTCAGGCCAACCTCGATCAGCTCATCCCCGGCCTTGCCGCCGTGTGCCTGACCCTGCTGGTCTGCAAGCTCCTCAAGAAGAAGGTCAGCCCGATTGTCATCATCCTGGCTCTCTTCGCCGTCGGCATCATCGGTCGCTTCTGCGGCTTCATGTAAGCACGTTTCGGCTTAAGACCGAGAATTGCTAGGCAAGGGCTTTTGAGCCATTGAAACGGACCGCACCCGGTGGGTACACTGGATGCGGTCCGATTGTTTTATTTGGAGGGCGAGGCGCGCATGGCGCAATCTCAGAACAGCACGGTCGATCTGGCAACGCCGGCAACCTGCCTGATGGGGCTTACCAGCCACGGTAACGTGATGGTGGGCAATAAGGCGTTCGAGTATTATAACGAGCGCAATCCCGAGGATTATATTCAAATCCCGTGGGACGAGGTCGACTATATTGCCGCCGAGGTTTTACGCGGCACCAAGAAGATCACGCGTTTTGCCATCTTCACCAAGGACAACGGTCACTTTACGTTTTCGACGCGCGACGACAAAGAGACGCTTCGTGCTGTCCGCAAGTACGTCGACGAGGATAAGCTCGTGCGCTCGCCCGACTTTATCGATGTGACGGCCAAGGGCGCCAAGAGCATCCCTGCTGCCATCAAAAGCCTCTTTCACAAAGGCGACTAGTCGTCTGCGATAGATGGCGGAAAATGCATCCCGGAATTCGTTCTCATTCCGGGATGCATTTTCCTTTTGAGCGCCAGTTGGGAAAGCTTGTCCCATTTTTTAGCCGAATACCGGGATGGAATTTCCCTTACATGTGGTTAGAGGAAACCCCATCCCATTATTTTGCGTTATTCTGGGTTATAATTTTCCGTTATTGAGAAGGCTCTACGGCGATAATTCGCTGCAGAGCCTTCTTGATGAGTGGCCATGCGCTACATGGCCAAGGGGCAAATCTGCTACACTAGTACAACATGCCTCCGTAGCTCAGGGGATAGAGCACCGCTCTCCTAAAGCGGGTGTCGACGGTTCGAATCCGCCCGGGGGCACCAGGGAATATGACGGCGTCGCGGGAGCGGCGCCGTTTCTGGTTTGCGGGGGCCGCCGGCGGATTCGGGCCGTCGACACCCGCGTCACCAATTGCGTCTAGAGCCCTCCGGTAGAGTGTCCAAGCCCTAAAGCCCAGTTGATGCTACGGGGTTTAGAGGCGGACTGAAGCAAGGGGAAGACATGTCCGCTCGGGGTGATAGACTAACGCTGTGGTAAATACAGGACAGTTTGACCGTTTTTCAACCAAGATAGGCGTCCCATGCAACTAAATGCAGCTGATATAGCGCAAAAGAGAATTGACCTCGGCCTCACCCAAAAGGAGTTCGCCGCCGCCCTTGGTATGGGCTCGTCTGGCGAACGCACCGTTCGGCGCTGGGAGTCTGGGGATACTAGTCCAACGGCGGCTGAATGCGCCTTTATCGCATCGCTCGATGCGGGGGCTCCATTTGACCAAGGGGAGCGCAGCGACGCGCCTTTTACCTTCTGCGATCTCTTCGCGGGCATCGGCGGTATACGAATGCCGTTCCAGGAGCTTGGCGGTAGGTGCGTCTTCTCTTGCGAGTGGGATAAGTTCGCCCAGAAAACCTACCGGATGAACTATGGAGAGACCCCGGCGGGCGACATCCGTCAGGTCGCATCAAACGATATACCGGACTTCGATGTCCTGCTCGCAGGCTTTCCTTGTCAGCCATTCTCCCTTGCAGGCGTTTCGAAGAAGCAATCTTTGGGGAGACCCACCGGCTTTGAGGATAAAACGCAGGGAACCCTCTTTTTCGAGGTCGCTCGCATCATACGCGACAAGCGCCCGAAGGCCTTCTTGCTTGAGAACGTTAAGAACCTTACGAGTCACGACGGCGGGAAGACCTTCAAGGTCATACGACAGACGCTTGAGGAGGACCTTGGATACCATATTTTCTGGAAAGTGCTTGATTCAAAAAACTGGACGTGCCAGCACAGGGAGCGCATCTACATCGTGGGGTTCAGGGAGGAAGTTCCCTTCTCGTGGGATGACCTTGAGGTGCCGGGACCGGGACATACGCTAGGGGAAATCCTCGAAGAGCAACCAAACGAACGCTACACCATTTCGGATAAGCTATGGGCCTATCTGCGCGCCTATCGCGAAAAGCATGAGGCGGCGGGCCACGGCTTTGGATACTCGATGGTCGGCCCAGAGGACACGACAAGGACGCTTTCCGCCCGGTACCACAAGGATGGCAGCGAGATTCTGGTCGGGCAGGAAGGAAAAAACCCTCGTAAACTCACTCCCCGCGAATGCGCGCGCCTGCAAGGATTTCCCGATGAGTTCATCATCCCGGTGTCGGATACTCAGGCATACAGGCAGTTCGGCAACTCCGTGACCGTGCCGGTCGTGCGCTCGGTCGCGAAGTTGATGATGGAGGTGTTCTAGGATGGACTATGGAGTACTTGGCGCGTATTTTGACGGTGCTGTCGCGAAAACCCTCGCGGGCGTTGACATCATGGGGGCCAATAAAAGCCACCAGCACGAATTCAACGGCGTGGGGCCTTTGCGCGCGCTTTTCGGAGACGATGACATAAAGGGGATGCGAACTACCTTCGCATATCTCGATGATGGTGCAGACCCTATATTCGACCATGGTTATACCACTTGGTACGACGCCCGCAGGAAGCATCTAACTAGAACTGAGTATAGGCTCTACTACAACGATAATGCTGCCATGGGCATGGCCCGTCCGGGCGACCTCATGGTTTTGGCCCTACACGAAGCCAAGGAGGTCGTAATCCTATTTGCCCGAGCGGGGAGTACGGCGGAATCTCAAGTTCGCTGGCTCTTCGCGCTCGACGGGGTTGGCGAGAAGGGTTTTACGCCCTCTGCTCGGGAGGATACGCGCATCACGTCGATCGCCGCAAGGATTTTGGAGTCCATCGGCATCGAAGTTAGCATGCCGATCGCAGCGGAGAACTTCCTCGACGGTATGATCGAGAAATTCGGCGAGTCCTTCCCCAAAGGGGCAGACTTCTCAGCCTACTCAGCTTCCACCCTTGGAAAGCTCGATTGGACGGGCGACCCGGATGGCTGCTTGGTCGCTTGTTACGAACGCGAAGAGATGCTGTTCCGCGTCTTTGAGCGGCATCTCTTGGAGCGCGACCTCGCGCCATACCTTGGCTCGGCGCTTGATGTTGATGGCGTGCTGCGCACCACTATGTCGGCCTTCCAGCGCCGCAAGTCCCGTGCGGGGACGGCGTTCGAGAATCAACTCTCGATGCTATTCGATGCTAGGGGCATACGCTACTCGGCGCAGAAATACACCGAGGGCAAATCAAAGCCGGATTTCATCTTTCCCTCTATTGACGATTACCACGACCCCAAGTTCCCTGTCGCTCGACTGACGATGCTCGGTGCCAAGACAACCATCAAGGAGCGTTGGCGTCAGGTGCTTGATGAGGCTGACAGAATCGAGGACAAGCATCTTGTAACACTTGAGCCCGCCGTAAGTGAGGATTACACACGAGCTATGGCTAAGGACAGGCTCAGCCTCGTTGTGCCCTCATCGCTGTTCGAAACCTACACGCCCGCGCAAAGGGAATGGCTCATGAGCGTCAACGATTTCTGCAGGCTGGTAGAAGCCCGACAGCACGAGTAGAACCACGAGACGTTTTTAGAAATGAGGCCGGAGACCAGTTGAGTCTCCGGTCTTCTTTTTTCACTCGCAACAGATTCGTCGATCACGAGGTGGGATTTGTATTTGGACTGCGCAAACTCTTGGGCAAGGGTGCTTTTTCCAACGCGGCGGGCCCCCTCGAGCATGATGGCTCGGGATCCATTGCTCGCTTTCCAATCGAGGAGTTTATTGTAGGCCGTACGTCTGAATACTGACATGATTGCCCAATCTAGCTGCTGTATACACGAAATGGGAAGTGTGGTTACCTGATTCAATACACGAAATGGGAAGTATATACAGGCCCTTTTCTACACGAAATGGGAAGTGCGGGTACCGCTGGAGCTTGTTGGGATAGATGGAGCGCATGCGTTGCGTCGCTCAGGTATGCTCATATGTGCCTAGAGTTTCACATGCCGAGAAAGGTTGATGGCTGCCATATCCACATACCAAAACACGGAGCGCTCAGCGCCGTCGACACCCGCGTCACCAATTTCCCCGCGGGGGGGGGAGTTTTCGAATCCGCCCGGGGGCACCAGGGAATATGACGGCGTCGCGTGAGCGGCGCCGTTTTTGGTTAGTGGGGGCCGACGGCAGATTCGGGCCGTCGACGCTCGCGTCACCAATCGCGTCATTCGAATCGGCGCTGGGAATTCAGTGCTTTTCCTCATGCAAGTATCTTCCATCTTGCGTCGCCGTCAGCCGTGAGCGGTCGATTTTTACCGATAAACGGCAAATTAATTCAGAAAAAATCAGGTAACTTCAAGAATGGTCAAACTTGATTAACAGCAAAACCACAAGGTAGATGGCTTTATACGGTGAAAAACTCTGACACAATGAGAAAAAGAGTGAAAAATACTGATTGAAAATGAACTTATGTGGCAGTAATCTACATGTCACAGGGTAAGCCCCGGCGCGCAGGCGGCGGCCCTTATCGAATTACGGATATAGATCAGGTGCTCGAACGGGCAGAAACGATCAAGGACGAAGGTAAAGGACGTAGAAGCATGAAGCTTGCAACTCGTATCAACTCCTATTTTCGCGATGGCGACAAGAATCTTGATCGCGTGTTCGCGGAGTTCCAGAGCGTGGGCCTCACGCACGTCGACCTCAACTACCCCGAGCACTGCACAGGTGTCACGGCTGAGGACATGGCCGCCAAGCTCGCAGCTCACGACCTGCAGCTGAACGGCTGCGCGCTGCGCTTCCGCAACGCCTTCCTCAACGGTGACCTGGGCAATGCCGATGATGCCCTTGCCGCGGAAGCCCTTGAGCTCTGCTACGAGGCGTGCGACTACTGCCGCACTGCCGGTGGCAACACGGTGACCATCTGGCTCGGCCACGACGGCTTTGACTACAGCTTCCAGATCGCCTACGCTCGCGTCTTCGACCAGCTTGTAGCCGCATTCCAGAAGGTTTGCGACTACGCGCCCGACCTCAAGATCTCGATTGAGTACAAACCCTACGAGGAGCGCGCGTACGCGTTCATCGACTCCATGGGTATGACCGGCATGATTCTCAACGCTGCAGACCGCCCGAACCTGGGCGTCACGCTGGATTACTGCCACATGCTCATGAAGCACGAGAACCCTGCCATGGCCGCCGACCTGTTCGGCCGCGAGGGCAAGCTCTACGGCATTCACCTAAACGACGGCAACGGTCGCTTCGACGATGGCCTTATGATTGGTACGTCCACGCCGGTGAAGACCCTCGAGTTCCTCTACTACGTGAAGAAGCACGGTTACGACAGCGCAATCTACTTCGACACGTTCCCGGTCATCGAGCCCGCTGCCGGCGAGGCTGCACAGAACGACCAGATGATCCATCTGCTCAACGACGCCATCGAGGCCGTAAGCATGGAGAAGATCCAATCCGTTATCGATGCAAACGACGCGATTAAGGCAGCCGAGCTTGTCCGCGAGCTCTTCTGCGCAATGGGGAGGTAACCAATGAAACGCGACTGGAACGCGATGGCTCAGGGGATTCTGGACGCCGTCGGTGGTCCCGAGAACATCTCGGGCATGACGCACTGCGCGACGCGCCTGCGCCTCAATCTCAAAGACGACGCGGCTTGCGACGACGCTGCGGTCAAGGAAGTCGAAGGCGTTGTGAACACGCTGAACAAGGCCGGTCAGTACCAGGTCCTCATCGGCACTGAGGTCCCGAAGCTGTACGAGAAGTTTGAGCCGCTGGTCAAGGGTTCGGGCGTGGAAATCTCCGCTGCTACCAAGGACGAGGGCGAGAGCATCGTCAGCCAGGTCTTCTCCGCGATCTCCGGCATCTTTGCCCCGCTGCTGCCCGCCATGGCCGGCTCCGGTATCCTGCGCGGCTTCGTTATCCTGGCCGCCCAGCTCGGCATCATCGCTGAGGGCACGGGTACCTACACCATCCTGTACACCTTGGCCATGAGCGTGTTCTACTTCCTGCCCGTGCTGCTCGGCTTCTCCGCCGGCAAGCGCTTCGGCGCGAGCCCGTACCTGTCGGCGCTGCTCGGCGCGTGCCTGCTCTACCCGGACTTCATCGCCCTCATGGGCGACGCGGGCAACGGCGCCATGACGGACTTCTTCGGCATCCCCGTGGTTCTCATGAACTACAACTCCACGGTTATCCCTGCCATCTTGTCTGTCTGGGTCTACTCGTACCTGTACAAGTGGCTCGATGAGCACGTTTCCGAGATGCTCAAGCTCGTCGTGCTGCCCGCCATCTCCCTGATCGTTATGGTTCCGCTCACCATGCTCGTCATCGGTCCCCTGGGCGTCTACGCTGGTGAGGCCATCGCCTTCGTGGTCAACTGGCTGATCGAGCGCAGCTCCGTGTTCGCCGGCGTGCTGGTTGGCGGCGGCTGGTCCGTGCTGGTGTCCATGGGCATCCACTGGGCCGTGAACCCCATCATGATCAACAACATCGCTCAGAACGGCTTCGACTACATCTGCCCCTTCACCTTCGCCTGCAACTTCGCCGTTATCGGCTGCGCCTTCGGCGTGTTCCTCAAGGCCCGCGACCAGAAGCTCAAGAGCTTCGCGATGACCGGTGTCGTATCGATCGCCCTGTCCGCCATCATCGAGCCCACGCTGTTCGGTATGCTCGTGAAGAACAAGAAGGTCTGGCTTGCGCAGATCATCGGCGGTGCCGTCGGCGGCGCGTTCCTCGGTATCATGAAGGTCGTCACCACTGCGTTCACCTTCGGTTCCGTCACTACGTTCCCGGCTTTCGTGAGTTCCGACCCCATGAACTTCGCTTGGGCTATGGTCGGCATGCTCATTTCCGCCGTCGTGGCCGGTGTTCTTGCCTTCGCCTTCACCGGCAAGGAGGATCAGCTCGCCTAAGAGCCCCGGATGCGCCGCCTCTCCTAGGGTCGTTCTCTTCGCTTGAAGAGCGTCGCGCTTACGCGAGGTGTGTCAACCTCGTTCAAATTGTGAACGAGAGGGTAGGTCAATCGATTAAGCGGTCGTCATCGCAACAGGTGGCGGCCGCTATTCTGCTTGTGCGTTACACTTTTCGAAAAGAAATGAACGAGCGTGAAGCAGAGTGGTTTGGAGAGGTTCCCAATATGATTCCGTATGAGCGCCAGGAGCGAATTGTAGAGTGCCTGCAGAAGTCGGGCCTCGCGAGGATTTCCGAGCTGCAGGAGGAGCTGCCGGGCGTCTCTATTTCGACGCTACGTCGCGACCTCAAGGAGCTGGAGGCGCTTGGCAAGGTTGAGCATCTTTCGGGCGGCGCGGTGAGGCTCCTCTCGGCTGTCCACGAGGTGAGTATCTCGACGCGTTCGGGCCTACACGGGAGTGAGAAGGAACAGATTGCCCAAGTCGCCTTGCGTTTTGTTGAGGACGGGGACACGCTCTACTTGGACTCGGGTTCCACCTGCACGGCGCTGCTGCGTCTGCTGCTCGACCGCGACGTGACAATTTACACGACGGATGCCTCGGCGTGCCTGATTAAGAGCGAGACGCGCGCCCAGCTCATCGTGGTGGGTGGCGAGTTCAACTATGTGAACTCCTCGTTCTGCGGTTCTATGACCGAATCGATCCTGCGCGATCTGTACTTCGATAAGGCGTTTATCGGGACCAACGCGATTGACGAGGACCGCGGCGTCATGACGCCCTCCTACGTTGAGGCGGCGAAGAAGCGCATCGTGCGCGAGAATTCGAATAAGGCGTACGTGCTGTGCGACAGCTCGAAGTTCCATCAGTTCTCGAATGTTCGCGCGTTTGGGTTCGATGGTGTGTCGATTATCGCGGAGTCCTATGACGAGAAGATCGCCCAGTGCGCGCGCCTGATCACGCCTGGAGCGTAGGGGGTCCGGGCTCAGGTCTGCGGATTGCGGCCCCTGGCTGCTGCTGTCCGCGTAGCGGGATTTCTTCCTAGGGAATACGACAGCGTTTCGTGGTGCGGGCTCCTGCATGATACCAGCTAGATAGGCAAATATGGCAACGTTGTGAATCTGGAAAAGCCTGCAGGTTAACAACGTGGTTAAACGATTAATCAGCCAGACTGTAGATAAAGGTTAAACGATTAATTACCACCGAGTAGATAATCACCGAGCAGATAAGGAGTTCACTATGCTGCTCTGCCCCAGTCTCATGTGCGCCGACTACGGCAATCTGCGTGCGACCGTCGAGGATCTCGACGCCGCCGGCATCGACATCTTCCATTGCGACGTGATGGACGGCAGTTTCGTTCCCAATTTCGCCATGGGTCTCGAAGACATCAAGGCCGTGCGAGCTGCCACCAACAAGCTCGTCGACGTGCACCTTATGGTCGAGAATCCTGCCAGCAAGGTTGAACTTTTCGCCTCCGCCGGCGCGGACATCATCTATATCCATCCGGAGTCCGAGCGTTACGTGGTCAAGACACTCGCCGCGATTAAGTCCCTCGGCAAGAGCGCCGGTATCGCCGTGAACCCCGACACCTCTATCTCCGAGATCGAGGAGATGTTGAACCTCTGCGATTACGTGATGGTCATGACGGTGAATCCGGGTTTTGCCGGTCAGAGCTTTATCGAGTTCACGAACGACAAGGTGCGTCGCCTTGCCGCGCTGAAGGAGCGCTTTGGCTTCAAGCTCATGATCGACGGCGCCTGCTCGCCCGAGCGCGTGCGCGACCTGTCCGCCATTGGCGCGGACGGATTTATCTTGGGCACCAGTGCGCTGTTTGGCAAGGACGCTGGTTACGAGGAGTGTCTGCGCCGTTTGCGCGCCGGCGAGGTGTATTAGAAGCGGAACGGCGAATTAGGACGGATTGAGCGCGCGGCATGCGCGAATGGTTCTTATGGAAAGGGGTCTCTTTTGAAGATCGGTATTGGAAACGACCACGTCGCAGTCGAGTACAAGGAAGCCATCACGGCGTATATCCAGGAGAAGTACGGCTACGAAGTCGTGAACTTCGGTACGGACAGCACCGAGCGCTTTGACTATCCCATCGCGGGTGAGGCCGTGGCGGACGCTGTCATGTCCGGCGAGGTTGATCGCGGTATCGTTATCTGCGGTACGGGTGTGGGCATCTCGCTTGCCGCCAACAAGGTGCGCGGTATCCGTTGCTGCACCTGCTCTGAGCCGTATTCCGCTCGCCTGTCGCGCGAGCACAACAACACCAACATGCTCGCATTTGGTGCTCGTGTGGTAGGCATCGAGCTGGCCAAAATGATTGTCGACGCCTGGCTCACCGGCGAGTTCGAGGGCGGCCGTCACCAGCGACGCATCGATATGATTCGCCAGATCGAGGCTCGTCAGCTCGTACGTGCGGAGGAAGCACGCGGCTGGTAGCGGAAAAGCCCGTCACCCGTGTGGTGGCGGGCTTTTTGCATGTCGCGCGTGGGATAGAGCACATGCGAGAGAAAAACGCGGCTATTCGCTGCCCGCTGTCTAGCTGCTCGCGCGTTGCACGAGCTTAACGGGGACAAGCGTCTCCATCTCGGGCTCTTCGCCGCGCAGCAGGGCGAGCAGGGCCTGACATCCCTCGTGCGCGAGGCGCTCGGGGAAGCGGCGGATGGTGCTGATTTGCGGCGTCGGAAGCTGCGCGTAAACGGAATCGTCGAAGCCGATGAGACGGACGTCTTCGGGTACGCGCTTGCCGGCGGCAACGAGCGCACGCAGCGCGCCCACGGCTGCGTGGTCGCTATGGGCGAAGACGCCGTCGACGGGGTAGCCCGTGGAGAGGAAGTCGGTCACGAGCTCTTCCGACTCGATGATGCTCGGCTGCTTACCCGAGACAAACAGCTGGTAGTCGCGGCGTAGCGGCATTCCGTGCGCGGCGAGCGCCCGCTCGTAGCCCATCTGGCGCTCGTTGCCGGGGTAGTTGGCGGTAAAACTCGAGATGCTCAGGATGTCCTTGCAGCCGCGCTCGATGAGGTGCTCGGTCGCCATGTAGCCACCGCCGATGTTGTCGGAGCCCACGTGTGGGAAACCGAGGTCGTTTTCGGGCGCACGGTCGATGCAGACCACGGGGATTCCGTGGGGGACGAACTCGCCGTCGAGCCTGCGCAGGCCGGAGATACAGATGATACCGTCGGCCTGCTTGCTTGCCAGCGTGCGGAAGTAGTCACGCTCGCGGGCGGGGTCATTGGCGCTGTTGCAAACAAAGACCGAGTAGTCCTCGGTTGCCAGCTCGCGCTCCACATGCAGGGCGATCTTGGAAAAGAAGTCGTTGGAGATGTCCGGCACGATCATGCCGATGGTCCGGGACTGGGCCATACGGAGGCTCTTCGCCGCCATGTTCGTGACGTAGCCGTATTCCTTTAGGGCGGCTTCCACGCGTTTGCGGGTGTCTTCGGAAAAACGGCCGCTGCCGTTGATGACGTGGGAGACCGTGGCGACGGATACGCCGGCCGCGACGGCAATCTGGCGCATGGATGGGCGCTTGCCTGGTGTGGGCATGGGGCCTCCTGCTGCTTTCGGGTGGTTAACAGATTAACCGAGATTGTAGCGCATGCGCGATGCCGTAATGGGTCGCTTCGAAGTCGTTTTGTCGCGCTCGGTCTGCACCTTGGATAAGAAGGAGTTCGTCGAGCACTCCGATCCGGAGCGCACGCGCGCCAACATCCCGCTGTTCCAGCAGGGCATCATGATACAGCAGCTCAACTCCGAGAAGCTCGTGGTCGAGACCATGGTGAAGTTCTGCGGCTAGTAATTACTGCATTACATATTCTGTTGTCACCTGGGAGGCTTGTTTTTGCGGGCCTCTTTGTGTTGCTATGGAGCCCTGGCCTGTCGATAAACAAAGCGCCCGCTTGCTGGGGGAGCAAGCGGGCGCCTGTGAGCGAATATGTTTGCGGCGAGAGCCGTGATGGGCGGTGGGGTGGCGACTAGTTGGTCGTACCGGAATCGTCACCCGTGCCCGAGCCAGAGCCAGAGCCCGAGCCAGAAAGTGCGACCGTCAGCGTGATCGTGCTGTCGGTGGACTGCTTGCCGGTGGGGGAGACGCCCGTAACGGTGGCATCCTCGTTACCGCTCACGGGATTGCCGTTCTGGTCACAGAAGCCGATGTTATAGAAGCCGGCGTTGTTGAGCGCGGTAACGGCGGCGGAAATGCTCTTGCCGTACAGGTTGCCCGGGACGGTGACCTTGCCGGACTTCTTGGCGATGACGACGGTAATCGTGGCGCCGGGCTTCTGCTTGCCGCTGGGGTTCCAGCTGATCACGGTGCCCTCGGTAACCGAGTCGTTCTCCTGGTAGCTCACGTCGACACCAAAGCCTGCCATATCGAGGGCGTTGCGCGCCTGGGCCTCGGTCATGTCGGTCAGGTCGGGGACGGACGTGGTATCCGGGCCGCTCGAGACCTTGTACGAGATGGTCGTGCCCTTCGCGACTTCCTTACCGGCTTCGGTGCCCTGCTCAAAGACCTGGCCCTCATCGGCCTCGTTGGCCTCCTCGGAGGCGTTGCCCTTCAGGCCAACGCTTGCCAGCGCGGCTTCTGCCTGGTCCTTGGTCAGGCCGACAAGCGGGGGAACCTCAACCTTCTCGGAGGGCTTGGGGCCCTTGGAGATTACCAGGTTCACCTTGGTACCCTTGGCCTTCTTGGTGTTGCCGTTGGGCGTCTGCTCGGCGACCTTGCCCTCGTCGACATCGTCGTTGTAGCTTTGGTCGATGGTGCCGACCTCGAGGCCGGCTTGCTTGATCAGCTCGACGGCAGTCTGCTGGTCCTTGCCCAGCACATCGGGCACGGTGACCTGCTCGCCGCCAAAGAGTCCTGTGGCAAAGGCCACCACGATGCCGATGACGGCAACGGCTGCTACCACGGCGGCGATGATCTTATTCTTGTTGGATTTGGGCTTTTCGACCTCGTAGGAGCCGGTAGAGCCCGAAACCGAGCTACGGGCGGTATTCTGGCCGCTCACGCCCGAAACGGGACGCACCATGGCGCGCGTCTGATCGGAAAGCTCACGAGTCTTGGTGGCGCCCAGCTCACCGGGGGCACCGATGATGCGCGTGGGCTCCGAGACGTTGACGGCACGGCCCGACAGGTAGCTGTTGAGCACCTGACGCAGCTCGTCGGCGGTCTGGAAGCGGTTTGCTGGGTCTTTCTCCATGCACTTGAGGATGATGCGCTCAAGGTCGGCGTCGACACCGGAGTTGATCTGGCTCGGCGGAATAGGTAGCTCGTTGACCTGCTTGAGTGCGACCGAGATAGCGTCGTCACCGTCAAAGGGCACGCGGCCGGTGGCGCATTCATACATCACGACGCCCAGCGAGTAGATATCCGAGGTGGGGCCGAGGTCCTGACCACGGGTCTGCTCGGGGCTGACGTAGTGGGCGGTTCCCAGCACGTTGTTGTCTTGCGTGAGGTGGCTGTTCTTGGCGCGCGCGATGCCAAAGTCCATCACCTTGATGTTGCCGTCGGGCAGCACCATGATGTTCTGCGGCTTAATGTCGCGGTGGATGATCTCGTGCTTGTGGGCGACCGAAAGCGCGGAGCTGATCTGCGAGCCGATCTGGGCGACCTTCTTGGGGTCGAGGGCGCCGTGGCTCTTGATGCCGCTCTTAAGGTCGGTGCCGCGCAGGTACTCCATGACGATGTAATAGGTGTCGCCGTCCTTGCCCCAATCGTAGACGCCCACGATATAGGGGGAGGAGAGGCCGGCTGCTGCCTGGGCCTCCTGCTTAAAGCGTGCGGCGAAGGTCGCGTCGCCAGCATACTGCGGCAGCATGATCTTGACGGCTACCGTGCGGTCGAGAACCTGGTCCTGTGCACGGTAGACGGTCGCCATGCCGCCTGTTCCCACCTTATCCTTGAGGAGGTATCTTCCCCCGAGGACCCTCTGTTCCATTCCTGCTCCTAACATAACTATTCGCTCAACGATGTGTGTAGTACCTACGATGTGGCCGCTGGGGCCGTGTGACGCGTTGCCGCTAACCCTTAGGCCGCGGCGCGCCTCGGGTGTCCGATTCGATCATGGGCATCACGCTCCCTGTGCGGCAAGCGCTGCGGTCAGGACGATACCGGCGATCTTAGCGGCCTTGACGTCATGCTTGTCGAAATCCTCCAAGGCCACCGAGATGGCGACTGTGGGTGAATCGTAAGGTGCAAAGCCAACGAACATCGAGTTGACGTTGGTGCCGCCGGTCTCGGCCGAGCCGGTCTTGCCGGCGACCTTGACGCCGGGGATTTGGGCATCGGTGCCGGTGCCGGACTGGACGACGGCAAGCATGGCCTGCTTGACCTGGTCGGCCGTGGCGGAGCTGACGGCCTGACCAAGCGAGCGGGACTGCGTGGTCTTGACCACGGTTCCGTCCGGGGCGAGTACCTGGGCTACAAAGTACGGGTCCATGACCACGCCGCTGTTAGCGATGGCGGCGGCAATCACGGCGTTTTGCATGACGGTGGTCTGCGGGCCGGGCGTGTGGTCCATGCCGACAGGCTGGCCGGCGCCGGCCCAGGCGGTCTCCCACTCGGTCATGAGTGACGGGTCGGCCATGATGGAGGCCGCGGAGGTCAGGTCTTGGCCGAGCTTTTGGCCGTAGCCAAAGGCGTTGGCAAACTGTACGAGCGTGTTTGCGCCAACTTCGTTTGCCACCTGGCCAAAGACGACGTTGGAGGACACGGCAAAGGCCTGCTGCAGGCTGATGGTGCCGTAGCTCTCGTTGGCATCGTTGGTGACCGGTGCGTTGCCGATGTCCATGGAGCCGGGCGCCTGGTAGGTGCTGGTAAGGCTGGCGGTACCGGTCTCGAGTGCCGCGGAAAGCGTAACGACCTTAAACGTGGAGCCCGGCGTGTACAGCGCGTCCATGGCGCGATTGTACATGGAGCCGTCCTCGCCGCCGCCCGTCTGCAGCAGGGCATCGATGTTGGTGTTGTCGTAGGTGGGCGAGCTGGCACATGCGAGCACCGCGCCGGTACGCGGGTCGATGACCACTACAGCGCCCTTAAAGCCCTTGAGCGCCTGCTCGGCCGCCGTCTGGATGCGCGAGTCGATGGTGAGCTTGGCGGTGTTGCCCGGCTGGGTCTGGCCCGCGAGCGACGCGATGGCGTTGTTCCAGCTGGAGTAATCCTTAGAGCCGGTGAGTGTGTCGTTCATGACACTCTCGATGGCGGTGGTGCCATACTGCTGGCTCACGTAGCCAACCACGTGCGCTGCCAGGTTACCGTTGGGGTAGGAGCGTACGTAGGTGCCGTCCTCCTGCTGCAACGACTCGGCCAGCGTCACGCCGTCGGACGTGATGATGGAACCGCGCTGGATGTACTTGGAGCGGGCGATGGTGTGGTTGTTGGTCGGCATGTCCTGATAGTCCTTGGCCTTGATGACCTGGACATAGGTGAGGTTGCCGATAAGGATGGCGAACAGCGCCGTAAAGGCGAGCACCGCACGGGTTAGACGGTTGGCGAGCGCCACGCGGCCGAGCACACCGGATTCAGGCGTGTCGAGCAGGCGACGACGCATGCGTGAGCCGACGGAATGGCTGCCACTGCCGTAGGAAGACGAGGTGGCAAAGCGCGTGCCCGTCGGGGCGGCGGCAGATGCGACCTGATCATCGGTGATGGCGGCCATGGTGCCGGTGCCGGTAAGCTCCGCCTCGCGTCCGGTCGCCTCGTCACCGGCACGTAGCAGGAGCGCGACGATGATAAAGCTTGCCAGCAGCGAGGAGCCGCCCTGGCTCATAAAGGGCAGGGTGACGCCGGTCAGCGGGATCAGGCGGGTTACGCCGCCCACGATCAAGAAGGCCTGGAAGCTGATGGCTGCCGTAAGACCGGTGGCGCTAAAGGCGGCAAGGTCGGACTTTGCGCGGGCAGCTGTGGTCAGGCCGCGAACGGCAAAGAGCATAAACAGGATGAGCACGGCGCCGCCGCCCAAAAGGCCCATCTCCTCGCCGATAGCCGAGAAGATAAAGTCGGACTCGACGACAGGGATGTTGTTGGCCATGCCGTTGCCGATGCCAGCACCGACCAGACCGCCATCGGCAAGCGAGAAGAGCGACTGGACGATCTGGTAGCCCTGGCCCTGGGCGTCCTTAAACGGATCGACCCAAACCTGGAAACGCACCTGAACGTGCGATAGGAACTTGTAGGCGCCCACGGCTCCAACGGCTAAGAGCGCAAGGCCGATGACGACATACGAAAAGCGCCCCGTGGCAACGTAGAGCATCAGCAAGAAGATGGTGTAGAACAGCACGGCCGAACCCAGGTCGCGTTCGAAGACGACAACGAGCAGGCACACACCCCACACGGCAAACAGCGGCAGCAGCAGTCGCAGGCGAGGGATCTTAAAGCCCAGGATCTTGCGGTTGGAGATGGAGAGCAGCTCGCGGTTCTCGGCCAAGTAGCCGGCCAGGAACAGCACGATAAAGACCTTGGCGAACTCGCCAGGCTGGATGGTAAAGCCCGCGATGCGAATCCACAGCTTGGAGCCCGAGATCGTGGTGCCGATAAAAATGGGCAGCATCAGCAGGATGATGCCGATAATGCCAAAGGTGTACTTGTAGCGCATGACCACGTCGAGGTTTTTGACCAGTGCAAGCGTTCCCACCATCAGGGCCACCGAGACAAACAGGATGATGAGCTGTGAGATGGCGAGAGCGGGGGCGAGACGCGTCACGAACGTGATGCCGATGCCCGAAAGTATAAATACGATGGGCAGGATGGCGGGGTCGGCACCGGGCGCCAAGATGCGCACGGCAATGTGGGCCGCGGCAAAGGCGGCAAAGAGGCCGATCGGTACGGCGAGCGTCTCAAAGGAGATGGCGGCGCCCGCGGTGAGGACGTACATCGCATACAGCAGGATGACGGGGAACGCCGAGGCGATGAGCAAGAGCAGCTCGGTGTTGCGGCGACTCATAAGCGGCACTCCCTTTCTAATTCTTATCGGAGGCTTCGGCCTCGGCGGACTGTTCGGCGGTTTTCTCGGAATCTGATTCGGAGGTCGATCCCTGATTGGTGTTGTCGCGAATCGTTTGCGCGTCGATCACCTGGCGGGTCTGCTCCTCGTCGATCTGGTGGCGGTACTTGGATATCGTGTCCTGCGCATCGTCGACACTTGTTTGCGGAATGCCCGCCTTGAGGCGGTTTTGCGTGTCTTCGGGCAGGTCGGACAGCTTGATGCTGGTTTCGCTTTCGAGCCAGTGGAGCTTGAGTCCGAGTGGCTTGCCGGGCAGGCCGCGCCAGACGGCGACATTGCCCTGGTAGGTACCCAGGTAGTACGAGCCGGTGACACCCGTGTAGGCCCAGATGCCAGCTGCCAGCACAAAGACGAGGGCCAGGATGGCGGCGATAGTAACGTTGCGGCGACGCACGCGTTGCGCCTCGCGCATAACGCCATCGTCAACCAGGTCAACGACTACTACGGTCACGTTGTCGTGGCCGCCGGCGGCAAGCGCCGCGTCCACTAGGTTGTCGACGCAGATTTGCGCGGTTGAGGACTGCGTGGCGATGTTCTCGATATCGCTATCGGGAATCATGCTCGAAAGGCCGTCGGAGCACAGGATCAGACGGTCGCCTTCCTCGATATGCAGAGTGAAGTGGTCGGCATACATAGCGGGGTCCGAGCCCAGCGCGCGGGTGATGACCGAACGGTTGGGGTGGACGCGAGCCTCATCTGCCGTGATCTCGCCGGCGTCCACGAGCTCCTCCACGTAGGAGTGGTCGCGGGTCACGCGGATGAGCGTGCCCTCGTGGAGCAGGTAGGCGCGAGAGTCACCCACGTGGGCGATGGCGAGCGTGTCGTTTTCGATATAGGCGCAAGTGGCTGTGCAGCCCATGCCGGGCTTGCCCAGGCCATTCAAGGCAGCCTCGATTACGGCGGCGTTGGCGGCCTCGACGGCTGCCGCCAGGCGTGCGGCGTCGGCAGACTGAGGAGCTGTCTTGGCGATGGTCTCGACAGCGATAGAAGAGGCCACCTCGCCGGCAGCGTGACCACCCATGCCGTCGCATACGCAAAAGAGCGGCGACTGCACCAGGTAGGAATCCTCGTTGTGCGGGCGCACGCAGCCAACGTCGGAGCGGGCGCCCCACATGAGTTGCGTGGTGGTGCCGGCATCATAGGTCGAGTCGGTCTCGATGCGTTCCTCGGTCAGGGGCTCAAAGCTCATGGTCGAGCCGGGGTCTTTGAGCTTGGCCTCAACGGCGGCAACGTCGATCTCGGCAGTGTCACCGGGAGAGACGGTGTCGGTCTCGGCGTTTGATTCGGAATCGCCGGTGTCCGGGGAGTCGGGCTCCTCGGACACGCGGGCGGTCGACTCGTCGTCTTGCGGGCTGACGTCTATAGGCTCGGGCGCCGGCGTAGACGCGGGCGCAACCTCGGATGCCGG
>CABQZS010000004.1 GCA_902468695.1 uncultured Collinsella sp. | reverse complement strand
GCCCAGGTCGACCTCGAGCGACAGACCCGCCTGGCGCAGGCGCTCCAGCACGGCAAGGTTCTCGGGCACGGCCAGGAACTGCTTGACGCTCGCCGCGATCTTGGGACCGATGCCCTCGCACTCGGCGATGTCCTCTTCGCTCGCCAAGATGAGCTTGTCAATCGACAGGAATCGCTCGGCGATGACCTCGCCCACGCTCTTGCCCACGTGGCGGATACCCAGAGCAAACAGCACGCGACCGAGCGGCTGGCTCTTGGACTTGTTGAGCTCGGCGATGATTTTCTCGGCTGTCTTGAGGCCTACCGGAATGGGATCGCCCTTCTTGACGCCCTTTTTGCTGTTGGAGCTGGCGTACACGCGCCCCGTGTCCAAGCCGGCGATGTCGTCGACCGTGAGTTGGTAGAAGTCCGCGACATCGTGAATCAGGCCGGCGGCGATCATCTTGTCGACGATCTCGTCGCCCAGGCCGTCGACGTCCATGCAGCCGCGGCTCACCCAGTGGAGCAGGCGCTCCTTGAGCTGCGCGGGACAGTCGATGGAGACGCAGCGGTAAGCGACCTCGCCGTCCTCGTGAACCACGGGGCTACCGCACACGGGGCAGACCTCGGGCATGTGCCAGTCAACCGAATCGAACGGGCGCTTATCGAGCACCGGGCCCACGACCTCGGGAATCACGTCGCCCGCCTTGTGCACGATGATGGTATCGCCCTCGCGCACGTTTTTGCGGCGAATCTCGTCGATGTTGTGCAGCGTGGCGCGCGCGATGGTGGAACCGGCAACCGTCACCGGGTCGAACTCGGCGACCGGCGTGAGCACACCGGTGCGGCCCACCTGGATGCGAATTTCGCGCAGGACGGTCTGCTTTTCCTCGGGCGGGAACTTAAAGGCAATGGCCCAGCGCGGTGCGCGGGCAGTAAAGCCCAGGTCGAGCTGCTGCTGGAAGCTGTCGACCTTTACAACCACGCCGTCGATGTCGTAATCCAGGTCGCCGCGATGCTCGAGCGCCTGGGCACAGAACTCGTGGACCTCTGCCGGCGTGGCGCACCGTGCCACGTTGGGATTGACGCTAAAGCCGGCGCTACGCAGCCAGTCGAGAAACTCGCGCTGGCTGCGGACGTGCAGCGGGTCGGTATCGGCGATGGCATAGATAAAGGTGGCCAGGTCGCGGCGCGCCGTGACCTTGGGGTCCTTTTGGCGCAGGCTGCCGGCGGCAGCGTTGCGCGGGTTGGCGAAGGGGTCGCGTCCCTCGGCATCGGCCTCGTCGTTCAGGCGCACAAAGCTGCCCTTAGGCATGTAGACCTCGCCGCGTACCTCGATGGTGCGCTCGCGGTCGGCGCCCATGTGGGCGAGCGCCGGCTCGGACAGGTGCATGGGCACGTCCTTGATGGTACGGACGTTGAGCGACACGTCCTCGCCCGTGGTGCCATCGCCGCGTGTGGCTGCGCGTACGAAGGTGCCGTTTTGGTAGGTAAGGGCCACGCCCAGACCGTCGATCTTAAGCTCGCAGGTATAGGTGACGCTGCCGGCGCCAAGCGCGTCCTCGGTGCGCTGGAGCCACGCGTCGAGTTCGTCCAGATCCATAGCATCGTCCATGGAATACATGCGCGCCATATGCGTGACCGGCGTAAACTGCTCGCTCACGTAGCCGCCCACGCGCTGGGTATAACTATCGGGCGTCACCAGGTCGGGGTAGGTCGCCTCGATTTCCTGCAGCTCAACGAGCATTTTGTCAAAGGCGGCGTCCGTGATCTCGGGTGCGTCGAGCATGTAGTAGCGGTACGCGTGGTAATCGAGCTCGTGGCGCAGCTCGGCCGCGCGCGCTGCCGCCTGGGCACGGGCATCGGCCGGTGCAGCGACATCCGCACTCGCGGGCGTTTCGGTATCGATGTCCACGCCGTCACCAAACAGGTTCGATTGCTCCATAGCGGCACTCCTTCGCTCGATTTCAAACGGATACAAGAGTACCACCGGTCGCAACGGGGTCGAATAGCGGTCTCAAACCGCACCGAATCGGCAGCCGCCAGACTGGGGTGGACAGTTAGTTCAGATACGTATAAATCCTAGAGCTGGATTAGACACGAACACCCCTGTTTCAACTAATTTGGGCTCCCTGAGACCATGTAAACGTCCCGCTCGCCCTCCCAAACACCCATTCAAACCCCATCCCAATCAAAAATTGCTCAAAACGCATCCCAAGCTGCCCCAGATTTATACGTATCTGAACTAACTGTCCAGACCATTACGAACCAGGCCTCTTGCCAGCCACAAGTGATCCGTTTTCCTCCGTCCCCAACGGATTAATAAGAAAAGAGGGGCTGTCCCGCGTTGATGGGACAGCCCCTCTGGCTTCGGCATGTGCGAAATGGCTCGTTAGTAACCCTGGCCGTAGCCCTGACCCTGGCCCTGCTGGCCCAGCAGCTCCTCCAGGTACTGGCGCAGCTGCTCGTCGGTAATACCGCCGTTGCCGGTGTCGGTCGAACTGTCGTCCTGCTGCTGGTTCTGCAGCTCCTCATCGGAGCCCAGCTCGACGGTGACCTTCTTCTCTTCCTTGCCGCGCATAAGCGTAATCTCGACCTTCTCGCCCACCTCGTGGCTGCGCAGTGCGATGATCAGGCCATCGGCGCTCGTGATCTCGTCGTCGCCCAGCTTGGTGATGACGTCGCCCTCTTGGATGCCAGCCTTGGCGGCAGGACCGTCCTCGACGACGCTCGCCACATACGCGCCGCTATCGGTGCTCAGCTTGTTGGTGCGGGCGTTGAGCGCATTGACGCTCGAAAGCGTAGCGCCCATGTACGGATGCACCGGCGTCTTGCCGTCGATGATCTGGTCGGCAATGTTCTTGGCGTAGTTAACGGGAATGGCAAAGCCCACGCCCGAGCTGGAGCCCGAGTAGCTCTCGATGAGCGAGTTGATACCCACCAGCTCGCCGTTGTCGTTGACGAGCGCGCCGCCAGAGTTGCCCGGGTTGATGGCAGCATCGGTCTGGATCATGTTGGCATAGATGGTGTTGCCGCTGGTAGAGCTCATGGCCGTGGAGCGATACAACGCCGACACAATGCCCGTGGAGACAGACTGCTCGTTGCCGAAGGGCGAGCCAATCGCCATGACCCACTCGCCCACGTTGAGCTTGGAGGAGTCACCAATCTCGATCGGCGTGAGCTTGGAGGCGTCGGCGTCCTTGAGCTTGATGACGGCGAGGTCGCTCGAGGCATCGTTGCCCACGAACTCGGCCTCATAGGTGGTGCCGTCGTCCATGGTCACCACGTACTGGTCATAACCATCGACCACGTGGTTGTTGGTGAGGATGTGACCCTCGGTATCGAGCACCACGCCCGAGCCGACGCTGCCCGAGCTGTCCGACTCATCAGCAGACTGCGAAAGCGAGCCATTCTGGCTGCCGCTCGAAGTGGCGGTGATGGAAACGACGGAGGGCAGGGCCTTGGCAGAAACGGCCTCGGCCAACGTGGTGTCCTCGGAGTCGATCGTGATCTTTTGCGTCGACGAACCCGAAGCGCCCGCCGTCACGGCATTCTTGCCGCCACCGATATTGAGCGTACCGCTCATAATGAGCGCAATGACCAGCAGGGCGCCGCAGGCGCAACCGGCGAGTGCCGTAATAAAGATCGGCAGCTTTTTGGTCTTGGTCTTGACCACCGTGTGCTTGTTCACGACCTGCTGGCTGCCCAGCGGCTTTCCGGTCTGCGTGTCGTAGGCCTGCACGTAGGGAATGTTGCCGTCGGCAGGCGTCGACTCCACCTGCACGCGCGGCTGTTGCTGGGTCTCGCCGGCGTTGCCCGCATCCTGGGGACGCTGGGAATCGTACTCGCTCATGGCTGCGATCCTTTCGTCAAATAACCAAAGGCCCGCCAAACATGTGGCGGGCCATCATTGTTCACGTTGAGTTGTACCCCAATATGCGGGCGCAAGTGTATGAGAACGCAATCTTTTAGGAAGGCTTAAGTTCTGCTGCAGGCCCAAAAGGACCCGGCCTGCGTCAAAACCACCACAAAGGTGCCTGTCCCCTTTGTGGTGGAAATCTAGTCCTTAAATAGATAACCCACGCCGCGGACGGTGGTGATGTGTGCCGCGATCTGCGGGCCCACCTTGGAGCGGATGCGTCGAATGTGCACGTCGACGGTGCGCGTGCCGCCGCAGTACTCAAAGCCCCACACGCGGTGCAGCAGCACCTCGCGGCTGTAGGCACGGTTGGGATGCGTCGCCAAAAAGCTCAGCAGCGAGTACTCCATCAGCGTCAGGTCGATGGGCTCATCGTCGAGCGTCACCTGGTAGGTAGCCAGATTAATCTCGAGGTTATCGATGTTGAGCACATCGTCGGCGGTGACGGTCTCCTCCTCGCCCATCAGGCGCTGCGCACGAGCCTTGAGCTCGTTGGGCGTCGCCGTGGGGCATACAAAGTCGGCATGCGCGTGATTGGGCAGACGCAGGGTGCCGAGCGCCTCGTCGTCGACGATCACCAGCATGGGGACGCCGCCGCGATCGTCAAGCCACTTGGCAATCTGATCGATGCGGTCGCTACGGATGCCGTCGGAATCGAGGATCAGCAGGTCAAAGTCGTGCGCCGCAGTCGGCGAATCGGGTGTGGCAAGGCTCACCTCGACACCCAGGGTGGTCGTCAAGCTGCGGGCAAACTCGTGGAAGCGCGTCGTGCGCGCCATGAACAGGGCACTCTTTTCGGACATATCGGCCTCCAAAGAAATGAGCTCAATCGTGCTGGAACAAGCCAGCGCGATTAGGAGTTCGCCAGGTAGTGCTTGATCTCCCACTCGGTGATCGTAGACTCAAACTTATGCCACTCGTCGCGCTTCTTTTTGAGGAAGAAGCTGTGGATATGCTCACCGAGGGCATCCTTCATAAACTGCGAGTCCTCAAACACGTCGAGCGCCTCTTTGAGCGAGCGCGGCAGCGGCGTGTAGCCGGCATCAACCATCTGACGGTCGGTAAGCTTGAGCGTCTCGGCCGTTGCCTCGGGCGGGAGCTCCAGTTTGCGCTCGATGCCGTCCAGACCAGCCGCCAGCGTGACGGCGTTGACCAGGTACGGATTGGCCATTGGATCGGGACTGCGCAGCTCGATGCGCGTGGACAGCTGCTTGCCAGGCTTGTAGACCGGGATGCGGACCATGCTCGCGCGGTTGCGCAGGCCCCACGTGGCGTACTGTGGCACGGAGTCGCCGCCCGTGGTGATGCGCTTGTACGAGTTGACCGTGGGGTTGGTGATGGCGCTGATCTCGCGCGCGTGCGCCAGGATACCGGCCATGTAGTGTTTGGCGATGTCGGAGAGATGGTACTTCTCGTCGTCCTCGCCCCAAAAGACGTTGTTGCCGTCGTGGTCGAACAGCGACTGGCACAGGAACATAGCGCTGCCGTCCTCGCCCGCCAACGGCTTGGGCATAAAGGAGGCGTGGCAACCGCTCTCGTAGGCCTGCTGCTTAATGATGAGTTTAGCCGTGGTGATGGCGTCGGACATGCTCAGGGCCTCGGCGTGGCGCAGGCTCATGCCGTGCTGCGAGCGGCCGGCGGCGTGGAAGGTGTACTCCACGGGCACGGACATCTTCTCGAGCGTGAGGACCGTGTTGCGACGCAGGTCGCGAGCGGCATCGCTTACCGAAAGATCGAAGTAGCCCACGTTGTCGAGCGGCTCGGGGGTGTGCTCGTCGGGGAAGTAGTAATACTCCAGCTCGGCGCCCACGTTGAGCAGATAGCCAGCCTTCTCGGCCTTGCGGAACATGCGGCGCAGGGCATCGCGCGGGTCGCCGGCAAAGGGCTTGCAATCGGGAGTGCACACGTCGCAGAACACGCGGGCAACGCCGTTGTGGCTCGGGCGCCACGGCAGAATCTGGAAGGTCGAAGCATCAGGAAACGCCAGCATGTCGGCTTCCTCGGGCGTGGCAAAGCCCTCGATGGCCGAGCCGTCAAAGCCGATACCCTCCTCAAAAGCGACTTCGAGGTCCTCGGGGCTAATGGCAAAGTTTTTGAGGCGGCCGAGAATGTCGACAAACCACAGACGCACAAAGCGGATATCACGCTGCTCTACGGAGCGGAGTACGTAATCGATGTTCTGCTGGTTCATGTCGCTCCCCTTTCTTTCGGGCGGGTTTCGACTGGTCTATATCGCAGATACTATCGCAGAAAAATGTTTCCGCAGGGTTAAAGCGTATCAAGCGCTCAAAAAACGTGCGCGAACAGGCAGTCTGACTTACGCGCGATCATAAAGGATCACTCCTTCGCGCTCGATCACCTCGGCAAGATCGTCATCAAGATGATCACTAGAGACGAGATCAACCTGCCTCCCGGTTTCTTTGCGCACCGCCTCACCAAATGCCGACAGCGCGAAAAGACCGAAGCCCCGCTCGCAATCGACTTCGAGACGCAAGTCAATATCACTATCGGCATGCGCCTCGCCACGGGCATACGAACCAAAAAGAATCACGGTTTTGATGGCGGGAATCGAGCTGGCTGCCTCGCGGACGGCGGACTCAATCTGGGCAGTATCCAAAATGCCCGTCGCGGCGCTTTCGCTCGCAGAGCTTTTACCAAGCGAGGGAACAAACGGCAGCGAACGCTCGCGCAGCATCTGTCTCATAAACATATTGACCGCAACAGACGAAGTCATGCCGAGTTCTTCGCATAGCTCGGCAAACGAGTCTTTAATTGACGAGTCCACTCGCACACTCAGCACAGACGCAGCCATGGATACCTCCTGTATGACATTGTCTATATATTATCACACAGACTAGCGCGAGGTCGAAGCGCGGTGTTCGATGTGACCGGGAACCTCGATGCGTTTGGGGGCGAGCTTTGCGGCCTCGCCCACGGTGGTGGTAACAACGTCGATGCGCTCGGACAGGCGCTCGACCACGCGCTCGGCAATGGTAAGGGTGTCCTGCGCGGCCGTGGTCACGCCGCCAAAGAGCACATGGTTCCAGGGGTAGTCGTCAAACGTCGCGATCTTGAGCCCCGCCGGCAGCGAGGGTCCCAGCTGTGCTAGCGCCTCGGTCAAACGCAGGAAGACCAGACCGTTGACGGCAATGAGGCCGAGCTTTTTGCCTGCATAGCCGCGGATAGTCTCGTCCAAGCGACCGACGCCCGTGGCGCCACCGTCGGCCAGGGTGACGACCTCGCCCGCAAGGCCGCGGCGCGAAAGCTCGTCGGCAAAGGCCTCGGCGCGCTCGCGACGCACGGGGCTGTCGTCGCTTGCCTCGGTGAGCAGGCACAGGCGCTCACTGCCAGCGGCGGCCAAGGCGTCTACCAAGCCGGCGACCAGCTCACGGTTGTTAGATGTCACCAGATCGACACCGCCGTCGGCAACGTCGCGGTCGAGCAGCACAACGGGCAGACGTCCCGCTGCCGCGGCGATCGCCCCGTCATTGCCTCCGCAGGTGTTGACGACCAGGCCGTCCACGCCGGCATCGATAAGTCTGGTGAGCGACTCTGCCTCCTTGACGGGGTCGTTGCCGCTAATGGCCGTCATGAGCGAGCAGCCGCGCGCGGCGGCACTGGCGGAAAGTCCTTCGAGCATGGCGCTCGAGAACGGGTTGGCGATGTCGGCCAGGATCACGCCGATGAGGTTGGTGCATGAGCTGCGCAGATTGCGTGCGGCGGCACGTGGGCGATAGCCGGTGCGCTCGATGACCGCCGCGATGCGAGCACGGGTTTCCTCGGTCATTTGCCCAGGGCGGTTGTTGAGATAGCGCGAGACCGTGGCCGGACTCACGCCCGCCTCGGCGGCAATGTCCTTGATTCTCATCTGCGCCATAACGCACCCCGTTTCCCAATTGTCAGCGGTCTGAGCCATTTTAGGCATTTTTAAAAATCTCGGCTGCAAAACGCTGCAGATGAGCAGCATCGTTTTTGCGTCTCGAGCAGATGCGATGATGGGCTAGATGGCCGAGTCTTTAGGCAGCTCAAAATAGTCGGGATGCAAGGCGATAACCGGGCCCTGCTCCTCGGGCATCAGGTGCAAGTGCGTCTCTGCCAGATAACTCGCCGCATCGGTATCGCCCCTCTTAATGGCCTCGAGAATCCGGCGATGCTGCCGACGAATCGGCTCCCAATCCAGATCCTGCGACACCATACGCAACCAGTTGTATCGCTCAAAATGCGTGTTGATGCTCTTCATCCAATCCCACAACATGTGACGACCGGCAATTTCAAAACATGTCTCATGGAACAGGTTATCCAGGTCAAAGAAACGGCGCGTTTCGCCATGGTCGAGTGACTCGGACTCGGTAAGAATCTGCTCAAGCCGCTGCTTTTGCTCGGGCGAAGCGGCCGAACAGCATTTAATAAGCACGCTTCTCTCGAGCTTCTCGCGCAAAAAGCAGGCGTTTTCGGCGCGTTCCATGCTGATCTTAGAGACGTAGGTGCCGCTTTTGGGACGCGTTTCCACCAGCTCCTGCTCACGCAGACGCACAAAGGATTCGCGAATGGGCGTGCGCCCGATTCCCGTCTCCTTTTCCAGACCAATCGCCGAAAGGCGCGTGCCGGGCTTGAGCTCGGCATAGATGATCTTGGAGCGCAATGCGTTGTATGCCTGGTCTTGCAGGCTCTGATAATGCTGGTGTTGTTCCATAAAGCCCTCGGATGAAGCCCACGGTTTGTCGAATATCACCACGTAATACTATCGCATCGACACGCCCCAGCTCCCAATCAGTCTTTTTGGGACGGGGTTCTTTTGGCTACCCTGACCCGCAGATCGGCCCCCTTGCCACAAAAGGGGCCCATCTACTACGTTAACGCGGAGAGCCCAGACCATGCTGAAAAGTGCAAAAACAAAACCGCTGGTAGAGAGCTTATCGATTTTCAAAATAGCCGGCTATGGTTGACCTCTGCGGCTTAAACGTAGTAGATAGGCCCTATTCGTGGCACAGCACTACTCCATCCCAAATTGGCACCCCGAGCCCTCGTGAGTTGCCAACAAGCTGTTCGCCCAGCGCTTTATCCGCGCGGCATTTGGAAAATAGCACCACCGCAAAACCCGCAAGTAGCGCTTACTTTGCTATATCTCACTATACTTTGCTATATCTTGCTATACTTTGCTATATCTTGCTATATCTTGAGCAAAGGTGGCTCACATGCAAACAAACCCTTTTAAGCCCACAGCAGGTAAAACACCTCCCACGATTATCGGCCGCGAAGATGTACTCGAAGAATTCAGTGAAGGCCTCGCCAACGGGCCTGGTGCCCCGGGGCGCCTAATGCGCATAGCTGGCGTCCGTGGAACGGGCAAGACGGTCCTCCTTGACGAGTGCTCACGTTTGGCGCAAAGCCGTGGCTGGACGGTCATAAAAGAGGTCGCAACCGAGGGACTTTGCCAGCGCATTCTCGAACAGCTGCAGCCCAAATTCCAGGCCAAACACGCCAGATTTGAGCCCACCGTAGCTGGCATATCCATCGGCAGCATAGATATTGAGCGAATCGGCCCATCGCTACGCGACGCCATGAGACAGACAATATCCAAGAATGGAAATGGCCTGCTCATCACTCTCGACGAGGTTCAAGACGCAGAGCTCGATGAGGTCCGAACGCTCTCCATTGCGATTCAGCAGGTTATCGGCGAAGACCTTGATATCGCCTTTGTTTTTGCTGGGCTGCCTTCGATGATTGAAAGCATCATCAACGGAAAGACACTTACGTTTTTGCGCCGTGCCCTCCCCTTTGATCTGAAGGCTGTGGCAGTAACCGAAGTGTCGTACTCCCTCGAGGAAACCATTGAAGCGTCTGGCATGGAGTTGCAACCAGGTATTGCCGGCCAACTTGCCGAGGCAACGCAAGGCTATCCTTTCATGATCCAACTCGTTGGATACTACGCATGGCAGTTGGCAAGACGCGCACACACAGCGATTATTGGAGAAGAAGAAGCCGAGCGCGGCATTGCAACGGCACGCGAACGCTTCTGCGCCATGGTGATTGAGCCCGCGCTGCAGCGCATTCCGCCCACGTGCATCGCTTATCTGCTGAGCATGGCGTCTTTGGGGCAGACGAGCTCGACCAGCATGGTTGCCGATGCCCTAAACAAAACGCCTCAACAGGTGAGTTCCGTCCGCAGCCGCCTGTTAAGAGAATCGATTATCGAGGCTCCTTCGTACGGCAAGGTCTCATTTGCCATCCCCTACATGCGCGACTACCTCTACGAACACAAAGCCGAACTGGAAGTTGAACTGTAGAAACGGCAACTGCCCTGCAAGACGAAAACCGTTCCAGGAGTACTTCTTTGCCAACGCCACCGACGAGGCCATCATCGCCAAGGTCAAGGAGCTCCTGGGCCCTAATCGGACTATCTGCGCCTTCCCGTCGAACACAGGCGGCGGCTGCCCAACACACAGGGCAGCCGCCGCTTTTTGCAATCGATTGGTGCAAAGGGGTTGGCTAGAGCTCGCAGGCGACCTTGTAGCCGTCGCCGATGGCGTCGCGAATGTTGCCGCACTTGTTGGCGTCGCCCAGCACGTGGGTGGTAACGCCGGCTGCAGCCAGGTCGTCGGCCAGCTTGGTGTTGGGACGGTAGCCCATCGCCAGCACCAGCGTATCGGCACCGGTGATGGTGTGGACCTCGCCGTCCTTCTCGTAGCTGATGGCATCCTCGGTAATCTCGGTCACCTTGGCCTCGGTCAGCACGTGAACGCCCTTGGAGAGCATGCGCGTGATGAGCACCGCGCGACCGGCGCCGCCCTCGTTAGCGGCGAGCGTCTTGGTCATCTCGATGACGGTGACGTCGCGGTTGGCCGGCGACAGGTCGTTGACCAACGGGGCCAGGTAATCGGCCGTCTCGCAGCCAACGGTGCCGCCGCCCACGATGACGATCTTCTTGCCCGGGAAAG
>CABQZS010000003.1 GCA_902468695.1 uncultured Collinsella sp. | reverse complement strand
TTTTGCTTTATATGACGTTCGTTTTTCTGTCGAACTTCAGCACCATTTTGTATTTTCTGACGGTTTACCTTGAATTCGTCGGATTCTCGATGGTGGCGATTTCTAGCATGATGATTGCATATCAAGTGAGCAAGTTCATCCTTGAAGTTCCCACTGGCTATATTGCCGATAGGTTTGGACGAAAGACAAGTGGTCTCGTTGGCGTCGTGGGGATGCTTGGATACTACGCCGCCCTACTCCTTGTCCGTTCTCCTCTGCTTTTAATCGGCGCGTTTGCTCTCAAAGGTTTTGCCGTTGCATGTGTGAGCGGATCCATAGAAGCAATTTACATTGATAGCGTCTCTCAGGACCAGCTCGTAAGACTTAATGTCGTTGAGCGATTTGTTTTCTATGCCTCTTATGCCCTCTCCGCTTGTGTGGGCGGTTTCATTTCGTCCGCTGGCGCGTATCTCATTGGGCTTTCGGTCGATATCATCACAATGGTGCTGACATTGGCTGTCGTTGTTTGTATTCCTGAGGTGAGAAGAGGAGGCACTGCGGGGACACTTGAGCATGGAATGAGCCCGAAGATGATCGGTGCAGCTATTGCGGGTAATGGCATTCTTCGTTCGGCGTTCATCATGGACTGTTCTCAGGCATTTGCTTTTGTCGCCCTGGAAGACTTCTTCTCACTGCTGCTTGCGGGTCGCGGAATGAATGCTGTCGCTTCGGGCGTGACCATTGCGGTCCAGCTCCTTGCCTCCGCCTCCATAGGGTTTATTGTGCCCAGTGTGATTGCTCGTGTCGACAAGGGCCGTTTTGCGTGTATTTGCGGCATTGTGCGCCTTTCCCTGACTGCTCTGTTTTTGATTCCCTTTACTCCGGTCTGTTTGCTGCCCGTGTTCTATGTGTTGCAGACGGTCGCCTACTCGTTATTTGCTCCAATTAAATACTCAATTTTTCAAAATGCCGCCGATTCTTCGATGCGCTGTTCACTGATTTCGGTTCAAAGTCAGATGGTGGCGGTGGGTGCCATCCTTTTCTATCTGTTCAATGCTGCGTTGGGCAGCATCGCGGACATTCGAGTCATATTGCTTGTCGCGCTCGGGATTTCTTCTTTGGTGTATATCCCCGCGCTCTTTCGTCTTACAAGTCAAAGGCCATGCGTATTTAGGCATCGATAACTTATATATCAACGCAATAAACCCGAGCGCGAGGGCGTTTGGGTTTATTATTGAAGCGTATGTAACCTGGCGGCGCCACACCGCCTGTTAGTAGGGAGACACATGAACGTTCTGGTCGTCAACGCAGGATCTTCGACCCTTAAGTATCAGGTCATCGATACCAAGTCCCACAAGGTGTCCGCAAAGGGCTCCTGCGAGCGCGTCTGCTTTACCGGCGGTACCTTCACTCACGCTGCCAACGGTTCCAAGAAGGTGACCGAGAACATCGAGTTCCCCGACCACAAGGTCGCCATCGAGGTTGTCCTGAAAGACCTCGAGGCCAACGGCGTCAAGATCGATGGCATTGGCCATCGCATCGTTCAGGGTGGTTGGTACTTTGGCGATTCCTCCCTCGTCGACGAGGACGTTCTCGCTAAGATCCGCGAGGTCGCTCCGCTCGCCCCGCTGCACAACAACCCCGAGGCCAACGTTATCGAGTACTGCCTCGAGCAGTATCCCGACCTGCCCAACGTCACGGTCTACGACACTGCTTTCCACTTCAACATGCCCGAGGTCGCCAAGACTTACGCCCTGCCCAAGGACGTCTGCGACAAGCTGCACATTCGTAAGTACGGCGCCCACGGCACCAGCTACCGCTACATCTCCAAGAAGGTTGCCGAGATGACCAACGGCGAGGCTCGCAAGGTCGTCGTGTGCCACATCGGTTCCGGCGCTTCCCTGTGCGCCATCGAGGACGGCAAGTGCATGGACACCACCATGGGCTTGACGCCGCTCGACGGCGTCATGATGGGCACCCGTTGCGGCTCCATCGACCCTGCTACCGTGTGCTACCTGCAGCGCGAAGGCGGCTACACCTTCGACGAGGTCGACGAGATGATGAACAAGAAGTCCGGCCTTTTGGCTGTGACCGGCGGCAAGACCAACGACTGCCGCAACGTCGAGGAGCTCGCCGCTGCCGGCGACCCCGAGGCCCAGCTCGCCTTCGATATGTTCGTCTACAAGATTGCCGCCAAGGCTGCCGAGATGGCTACTTCCATGTGCGGCATGGATACCCTGGTCTTTACCGCCGGCATCGGCGAGCACGCTCCGGCTGTCCGCGCCGGCGTGGCCGACCGTCTGGCCTTTATGGGCGTCAAGATGGACCATGCCCGCAACGCCCTGCGCGGCGACGGCGCTTGGTGCCTGTCCGCCAAGGATTCCAAGGTCAAGATCTTCGTCATCCCCACGGATGAGGAGTTCATGATCGCTTCCGATGTCGAGCGCATCGTCAGCGGTAAGTAATTGCAAGAGGGGAGGGGCTGGACGACCGAGCGCCGTTCGGCCCCTCTTTTGTGCTCGTTGAGCGATATGCCTGATAGCTATTTTTCAAGGTGTGATAACTTCTTATTAATATGTGGTCGCCTTAAGGGGTCTGCGCCGACCATATCGCACTGCAAAGGAGTCTCATGAACGTACTTGTTGTCAACGCCGGCAGCTCGAGCCTTAAATATCAGCTTTTGGATACCGATACCCGCGAGGTTTTCGCCAAGGGCAACTGCGAGCGTATCGGATCGGACATGGGCATCTTTGGCCACTCCGAGAACGGTGGTGCCAAGCAGACCGAGGAGATTCCTTTTCCTGATCATCGCAGCGCCATTGCGCGCGTGCTCGAGGAGCTCGAGAAGACCGACATTACGATCGATGGCATTGGACACCGTATCGTTCAGGGCGGCTGGCACTTCGATGATTCCGCGGTCGTCGACGATGAGGTCATGGCTAAGATCCTTGAGGTGGCCCCGCTTGCCCCGCTGCACAATTACGGCGAGGCCGCGGCAATCGAATACTGCCGCGAGAAGTATCCGGAGCTGCCCAATGTGGCCGTCTTCGACACCTCGTTCCACATGACCATGCCCGAGGTCGCCTACACCTACGCCCTGCCCAAGGACGTGTGCGATAAGTATCACGTGCGCAAGTACGGCGCGCACGGTACGAGCCACCGTTACGAGTGGATGATGGCCAAGGAGATCCTGGGCTCGCGCTGCCATCGCCTGCTTTCGTGCCATCTGGGCAACGGAGCCTCGCTTGCCGCCATCGAGGACGGTGTGTGCCGCGACACCACGATGGGCCTCACGCCGCTCGACGGCCTGATGATGGGCACCCGTTGCGGTTCCATCGACCCGGCCACCGTGTGCTATCTTCAGCGCGAGGGCGGCTACAGTTACCAGGAAGTCGATGACATGATGAACAAGCAGTCCGGCCTGCTTGCCATCTCGGGCATCTCCAACGACGCCCGCGACATCCGTACGCGCGCCTCCGAGGGTGACGAGCGCTGCCTGCTCGCCTTCGATATGTTCGCCTACAAGGCCATGCAGCAGGCCGGTTCCATGATCGCCTCCATGGCGGGCGTGGATACCATCACCTTTACCGCCGGCATCGGCGAGAACGACTGGTCGATCCGCAAGGCCTTCTGCGACTGCTTTGAGTGGCTGGGCGTGCGTATCGACAACAACAAGAACCGCGACGCCGTGGGCAACGGCCCGCAGGTCATCAGCGCCGCCGGCTCTTCCGTCACGGTCATGGTCATCCCCACCGACGAGGAATACATGATCGCCCACGACGTCGAGCGTCTGACCAAGAACAACTAACGCACGCATTTGCAAGTAAACGAAAGGCCTCCAGAGCAACAGCTCCGGAGGCCTTTTTGCTAGCAGGCGGAAATCCGAGTCCCAAAGTGATCGCCACCAGCAACGTCTGCACTTTCAGCAACGACACCCATCCGTTCAGATTATCAGACCAGCTCGTAGCCAAGCCGCCGTCCACCCCAGATACCCTGATTGCTACGTGGCGGTAGAAGGCCGTACGGGCTAACCCCTGAAAACAATCCGCAGACCAGAAACGCCCCCGTTCGTAGCTCCGGAGGAGCAGAACGGGGGCGTTTCATTGGTCGAGGACGTTTTCAGGGGTTAGCCCGTACGGCCTTCGGGCGAGTGCGTGCGCTACTCAGCCATCTGAGCCTGGACGGCAGTGATGGCCACGACACCCACGATGTCGTCGGCAGAGCAGCCGCGCGAAAGGTCGTTAACCGGCTTGGCGATGCCCTGCAGGATGGGGCCGTAAGCGTCGGCGCCGGCGAAGCGCTGGACCAGTTTGTAGCCGATGTTGCCGGCCTCGAGGTCGGGGAACACGAGCACGTTGGCCTTGCCGGCGACGGAGGAGCCGGGAGCCTTGAGCTGGGCGACGGTGGGGACGATAGCGGCATCGAGCTGCAGGTCGCCGTCGATGGCGAGCTCGGGAGCCTTCTCCTTGCAGAACTTCACGGCCTCCTGGACCTTCTTGGCGACCTCGCCACCGGCGGAGCCCATGGTGGAGTAGGAGAGCATGGCCACGTGCGGCTCAACATTGCCCATGAAGGTGGACCAGGAGTGAGCGGAGGCGATGGCGATCTCGGAGAGCTCGTCAGAGGACGGGTTGATGTTGAGGCCGCAGTCGGCGAAGATCAGCGTGCCGTCGGTGCCGAACTGCGGGGTGTCGGTGCACATCACGAAGAAGGCCGAGACCAGCTTGGTGCCCGGGGCGGTCTTGAGGATCTGAAGCGCGGGGCGCAGGGTGTCGGCGGTGGAGTGGCAGGCGCCGGAGACCAGGCCGTCGGCATCGCCCATCTTGACCATCATGGTGCCAAAGTAGGTGGCGTCCATCACCTGGGCGCGAGCCTGCTCGATGGTAACGCCCTTCTTGGCGCGGAGCTCGGCAAACTTCTGCGCGTACTCCTCGTGCTTCTCGGCATTGCGCGGGTCGATGACGGTGGCGCCGGGAACGTTGATCTCGTCGGGGTTGCCCAGGATGACGATCTTTGCCAGGCCCTCCTCGATGATCTTGGTGGCCGCGACGATAGTGCGCGGATCCTCGCCCTCGGGCAGGACGATCGTCTTAAGGTCGGCCTTGGCGGCAGACTTCATACGGTTTAGGAAATCGCTCATGTTACTCCTTACAAGCGTTTCGCTAAGCTCCAGGCGCCCGGCTGTTCACGAATAAACCCGCTGCTAGCGGGTCTACCTTTCAATTATGTTCGCCGTGGTGCTTGAGCTTTCCTTGTGTGGCAAGCTCATTATAGGACGCATTAGCGCTATAATCGCTCTGATAAATATGTCTCGAAGAATGTTCGAGAAAAGCCCAGCTAACGAGCCCGTGGCTTTTGACAAGGAGTATCGATGCAGATTACCTCAGGCCTGCCTGAAGGCTTTAACGCCGGCGCATACGACATGATTGTTGTCGGCGCCGGATATGCCGGTGCCGTTTGTGCCCGCCGTCTTGCCGAGACCATCGGCTATCGTGTTGCCGTTTTGGAGCGCCGTAGCCACATTGCGGGCAATGCCTATGACTGCACTGACGAGGCCGGAATCCTGATCCACGAGTACGGTCCGCATATCTATCACACCTTTAACGAGCGCGTGCACAATTTCCTGTCACGCTTTACCAAGTGGACGGATTATCAGCACAAGGTGCTCGCCAACATCAACGGTACCCTTATGCCCGTGCCCTTCAACCATGCGAGTCTCAAGCTCGCCTTTGGTGACGAGCGCGGCGAGGAGCTGTATCAGAAGCTCGTGGAGACCTTTGGCAAGGATGTCAAGGTGCCCATTATGGAGTTGCGTAAGAAGAACGACCCGGATCTTGCCGAGGTCGCCGATTACGTCTACGAGAACGTCTTTTTGCATTACACCATGAAGCAGTGGGGCCAGACGCCCGATCAGATCGATCCCTCGATCACCGGCCGCGTTCCCGTCTTTGTGGGCGATGATGACCGCTACTTCCCGCAAGCTCCCTTCCAGGGCATGCCGCAGGAGGGCTACACGGCGCTCTTTGAGCACATGCTCGACCACGACCTGATTGACGTGTTCTGCGATGTGGACGCCCGCGATCTTTTTGAGATCGACGAGACCACCGTCAAGGTCGACGGCAAGGTCTACGGCGGCG
The DNA here is from genome assembly GCA_902468695.1 of uncultured Collinsella sp. Lineage (GTDB taxonomy): Bacteria > Actinomycetota > Coriobacteriia > Coriobacteriales > Coriobacteriaceae > Collinsella. Next base: position 4,760 of record CABQZS010000003.1, on the reverse strand, counting down.
AGATTGTCTATACCGGTCCGCTCGACGAGCTGTTCAACCTCGACCTGGGCGCTCTGCCGTACCGTACGCTCGACATGAAGTTCGAGACGCTCGATATGGACCAGTTCCAGCCCGTGGGCACCGTCAACTACACCACGAGCGAGGACTACACGCGTATCACCGAGTTCAAGAACATGACCGGTCAGGTTCTGTCCGGCAAGACCACCATCATGAAAGAGTACTCCAAGGCCTATACGCCCGGCTCGGGCGAGACGCCGTACTACGCCATTCTTGAGCCCGAGAACCGTGAGCTCTATGAGCGCTATCTTGAGCGCGTCCAGAACTTGACGAACTTCCACCCGGTGGGTCGTCTGGCCGAGTATCGTTACTACGATATGGACGCCGTGACCAATTCCGCCCTCGATCTTTCGGATGAGATTATCGCCTGCCATGCATAAAGTCATAACATTCGGTATTCCCTCGTATAACGCCGCCAAGGACATGGACCATTGCATCACCTCCATCTTGGAGGGGAGCAATTACGCCACCGATATCGAGATTATCGTGGTGGACGACGGCTCCAAGGACGAGACGGCCGCCAAGGCCGACGAGTGGGAGGCCCGTTATCCTGGAATCATCCGCGCGGTGCACCAGGAGAACGGCGGTCACGGTATTGCCGTCCTTTCGGGTCTGCGCGAGGCGCAGGGCACCTACTACAAGGTTGTCGACTCGGATGACTGGCTCGACGCTGCGGCTCTTTCGACTATGCTGTCGATTCTGCGTGGCTTTGAAGAGCGCGATCAGCGCGTTGACCTGTTTATCTCGAACTACGTGTACGAGAAGGTTTACGAGGGCACGCATACCGCTATTGGCTACAAATTTGCCCTGCCGCGCAAAAAGATCTTTTCCTGGGATCAGATCGGTCATTTCCGCCTGGACCAGAACCTACTCATGCACAGCCTGTGCTATCGCACGGATGTGCTGCGCGAGTCCAACCTTCCCATGCCGCCGCACACGTTCTATGTGGACAACATCTACGCCTACGTGCCACTGCCGCGTTGCAAGACCATGTACTACGCCGACATCGACCTCTACCGCTACTTTATCGGCCGCGAAGGTCAGAGCATCAACGAGGCAACGATGGTCAAGCGTCTGGATCAGCAGTTCCGTGTTACGCGTATCATGATGGAGTCGTACCACCTGTACAGCGATGTTGAGTCGTCGCGCCTGCGTTCGTACATGATGGGCTACTTCACCATGATGATGGCGATCTGCTCGGTGCTCACCAAGCTTTCCGAGGAAGATTGCGCCGACGAGCGCCTAAAGACGCTGTGGAATGATTTGAAGGCCTACGACGAGCGCATGTATCGTCGCGCTCGCTACGGCGTGGTCGGGTTCTTCACCAATCTGCGCGGACGGGCCGGAGATAAAACCACACTCGGCCTATACCGTCTTGCCTCAAAGATCTTCAAATTCAACTAGCTGCTGAGTAATCGCTGCTGATAGGTTGACTGGGCCCCTTGGCCTTTAGTTTGCTACTGCGAACAGTCCTGCTCGCACGGAAAGCACATTAAGTGCTTTCCGGCTCGTGCCGAACTTGTATCAAACTAAAGGCCAAGGGGCCTCTGCTATAAATCGATTGTCAGATAGGTGAATTTGAAGATCTTCGACGCGCGGTACACAGGGGCCTGGGCTGAAAAAAAATTAGTTGGTAGTCGGTCGGAGACGGGCGGGCGTTACGTTTGTCGCGAGTTCCGCATGCAAAGAAGGCCACTTAATGTGGCCTTCGTCTTGCATAGGACTGTAGAGCAGCAAACGTAACGCCCGCCCGTCTCCGACCGACGGTCGAGTGGACTACTTAGCGGCGCCGGGGATGCCGTGGGAGGTTTTGGCGTTTTTTGCTCCGTTTACGATGGCGGTCTGTAGGGCCCTTACTGCGAGCATGCCCAGCAGGTCTAGGGGAACGGCGGCGCTTGCCTGGGCGCCCAGTTTGCCGCTGGCGAGGGTGTAGATGGTGTCGCCGTCGTTGGTGGTGTGCGTGGGACGGATGGCGTGTGCGTAGGCGTCTGCGGCCATCTGGGAGACCTTGGTGGCTTGTGCCTTAGTGAGTTCCACGTTGGTGACGATGCAGCTGATGGTGGTGTTGGTGCGGTCGAGCGGCATCTGCATGGATCCGGCGGCGGCAAAGGCTGCGAGTTCCATGTCGATAATCTGGTCGCTATCGGCGGCGGCGCGCATGCCGGCTACCCACTCGCCGGTGAAGGGGTCGACCACGTTGCCGCAGGCGTTGACCGAAACCACGGCGCCTACCTTAACGGAACCGAGCGCCACGGCGGCAGCGCCAAGGCCGGCCTTCATGCAGGTGGTGGGTCCCATGAGCTTTCCGACGGTGGCACCCGTGCCGGCACCTACATTGCCCTGTTCGAGCGTGGTGGGGGTGTTGTCGAGTGCCTCGCGCACGGCTGCGATGCCGGCCTCAATGTCGGGGCGAACGGTGGGGTTACCAAAGGCGAGGTCGAAGATACAGCTCGAGCACACGATAGGCACCTGCGTGGGGCCGACGGGAAGGCCGATGCCGCGGCTCTCAAGCTCGCGGGCCACGCCGCTTGCGGCTTCGAGGCCAAAGGCCGATCCGCCCGAAAGACAGACGGCGTGGACCTTGTCGACGGTGTTCTCGGGTCGCAGCAGGTCGGTTTCGCGCGATGCTGGAGCACCGCCGCGAACGTCAACGCCGCCGGTGGCGCCTTCGGGCGCCACGATTACGGTGCAACCGGTGCCGGCCTCCTCGTCCGTATAGTTGCCATAGCAAAAGCCATCGACATCGCAGACGTCAACGGCCTCGAGCAGTGTATCCATGTTTAACTCCTATCGGTTTTCCGCCGCGCCTTGTGCCCGGTCGGGATCCGTACGGTACGCCAAAATTGTAGGCGCCGGGGGATACCCAGCGCCAGATGCAATTACGAGAGTTTTTGAATCGCGCGCGCGACGCGGGCGATGGGTAGGCCCACCACGTTATAGAAGTCGCCCGAAATATCGTGCACGAGCATGCGTCCTCCTGTGCCCTGAATGCCGTAGGCGCCGGCCTTGTCCATGGGCTCACCCGAGGCGACGTAGTGCTCGATCTGCTCGTCGCTGAGCTCGTAGAACGTCACGTCGGTCACATCGACAAAGGACAGGCTTTCGGCGGCATGCGGGGCGGCCGTATCGCCTGCCTTAACGATGCAGACGCCGGTTGCGACCTGGTGCGTGCGGCCCGAAAGCTCACGGAGCATGGTGCGCGCCTCGTCCTCGGTTGCCGGCTTGCCCAGAATCTTGCCGTCAAAGGTGACGATGGTGTCGGCCGCGACCGTCAGCTCATTGGGCTCGGCATGCTCGGCGGCAACGGCGGCGGCTTTTGCGCGTGCTAAGCGTTCAACGAGCGTAAGCGGGGCCTCGCCATCAAACGGCGTTTCGTCGATATCCGCGGGAATCACGCGAATGTTGTAGCTTGCCTCGCGCATCAGCTCTACGCGGCGCGGCGATTGCGAAGCCAAAATCATAGTTGGATGCCCTCGGCGACCTTCTCGACGGCCTTGTCGCCGGCGAGCGTGCGCAGCAGCTCAAGCGCAAAGGGGAGCGACTGGGCCATGCCGCTGGCGGTGATGATGTTGCCGTCTTGCGTAACCTTCTCGCCGGTATAGGCGCCTTCGGGGAAGCTTTTCTCAAAGCCAGGGAAGCACGTGGCGTGGCGCCCCTCGAGCAGGTCGAGCTCGCCCAGGATAAACGGGGCGGCGCAGATGGCGGCGACGTGCTTGGTCGCGGCGAACTCGCAGACCACGTCGCAGACGCGCTGATCGGCGCGCAGGTTGGTGGCACCGGGTAGGCCGCCGGGCAGCACGACGCAGTCGTACTCGTTAAAGTCAATCTCATCAAAGAGCGCATCGCAGGTCACGGGGATCTGCAGCGAGCTTACGACCTCTCGCGTGGGCATGATCGAGACGAGCGTGGCGCGCACGCCGCCGCGACGCATGACATCGACCATGGTCAAGCATTCAATAGTTTCAAAGCCATCGGCGGCGAGAACGGCAACGCTGGGCATGAGGTTTCCTTTCATAGGCGGCATACAATTAGCCGTCTTATACCCCGAAGACCTCAACTTGCCACGCTCGATTTCCCAATGTTTAAAATAGCCCCGTCCGAATTAGCTACCCTCACCCATCCTCAACAATCTCAATCTGTAACATCTAGACCCACTTTTGACCCCTAACTGTTACAGATCAAGACAAACGGAAACTGCCCCGACAAAACGTCTAAATCTGTAACATCTACGGACCAAAACCGGGTCTTACTGTTACAGATCGAGACAGTCCCCAACAGCACCGCCCCGTTCGGGGAACGACTGCCACAGGTACGGCGGGCAGAGGCTCACTTTTTCCTCGGTTTTTTCTTGACGGAATCTCACCTGTTGTAGTACTTTGTCCCAGTCTAAAAACGCGTGGACTTTTCTGGGCGCTAGCCACCTTTTTGCCACGCAACCGAGCAGTCGGTTGCGTGGCTTTTTTCGTCTTGGCAGCAGGTACCACATGCACCGCCAGAAGACCGCACGAGCCCACCTTCCGACTGCAGGGAACAGACGCACGAGACGTGCATCTGCAAGACAGCAGACGGAAGGGAGCCTAATGGCAGGAACAAACACAATCAAGCAACAGGCCGCCGGGGCAGGAGCCACGGGCGCGGGACAGGCCAAGGCGGCGCTCCAGGTCTTTGCGGGCGGCACCTGCTACGGCGCGATGGCCACGACC
>CABQZS010000002.1 GCA_902468695.1 uncultured Collinsella sp. | reverse complement strand
GATCCTCCTTTATGGATCTGTGCCGCCCCGTGTCGTTCCGGGCGGCGTCGTACAGATTTGCCCAGCCTGCGTAAACCGCGCAGCCGGACATGGCGTTCTATCTTATCGCACCCGCGTCGATGTGCCGCGGAAAAGTAGCTCATGCCCAAAGACTTGACGGAGACGAAACAATTGATGCGTCGCAGTGTCTGCCGACGCGCGCCACGTGCGACAATGTGCCCCAATACAACTGCACTCGGAAAGGCCCGCCATGACTGCACGCCTCATCGTTATGGATATCGACTCCACGCTCATCAACCAGGAGGTCATCGACCTGTTGGGCGAGGAAGCCGGCGTGGGCGAGCAAGTTGCGCGGATCACCGAACGCGCCATGCGCGGCGAGCTCGACTTTAAGCAGGCGCTCGAGGAACGCGTGGGGCTGCTTGCCGGCTTGGACGAGAGCGTGTTCGAGCGCACCTTTGAGCGCGTGACGTTTACCCCCGGCGCGCTGGAGCTTGTGCGCTCGGCGCACAGCAAGGGCTGGAAAGTCGGCGTGGTAAGCGGCGGCTTCCACGAGGTCGCCGATAAGATCGTGGCCGCCGCGGGCATCGACTTTTGCCTCGCTAACCGCCTGGAGGTCGTGGGCGGCCAGCTCACCGGTAAGCTGGCGGCAGACATCGTGACCAAAGAGTCCAAGCTCATCCAGCTGCTGGACTGGGCGGTTGAGTGCGGTGTCGATATGGCCCATACCGTGGCGATCGGCGACGGCGCCAACGACATCCCCATGATTCAGGCCGCGGGCACGGGCATCGCGTTTTGTGCCAAGCCCAAAACGCGCGAAGCCGCCCCGTTTGCCATCGACGAGCGCAACTTGATGCTCGCCATGGATATCATCCTGCGCGACTAGCGAGTTAGCCTCACAACTTCATCAAATCTGACATATTAGATTTCCGAACAATTCTGCTCTAATGTTCGGAAACAACCCTTCGCGTGCTAAACTTTTCCGCGTCGAAGGGAACTTATATGGACAAACGCGATCTTGAGCAATTGCTAAGTGACGTGGCAGACGGATGCGTTGCACCGGCCGATGCCCTCACGCGCATCCAGACGGCGCCAACCGCCGACCTGGGCTTTGCACAGCTCGATCTTTCGCGCGGCGTGCGACAGGGAGCCGGCGAGGTTATCTACGGCGCCGGTAAAACCGCCGAGCAGATTGCCGCCATTATCGAAGCGCTTCTCGATGCAGGCCAGGGACACGTCCTGGTCACGCGCCTCGATGCCGATAAGGCCGCGCACACCGCGGAGCTTCTTGATGACGCTATCGACCTGGGTTATGTCCCGAACGCACAGCTCGCTCTCGTGGGCGGCAAGCCCTCCCCTACCGGCAACGGACGCATCGTCGTGGCCTGCGCCGGCACGAGCGACCTGCCCGTCGCCGAAGAGGCCGCACTGACGGCCGAGTTCTACGGCAACGAAGTCGATCGTCTTTACGACGTGGGCGTCGCCGGCCTGCACCGCCTGCTCGCTCATGCCGAGGAACTTGCCCAGGCACAGGTGGTCATCGCCATCGCCGGCATGGAAGGCGCCCTGGCGAGCGTCATCGGCGGCCTGGTGAGCTGTCCGGTCATCGCCGTCCCCACGAGCGTGGGCTACGGCGCAAGCTTTGGCGGCGTGGCAGCACTGCTCGCCATGCTCAATTCCTGCGCCAGCGGCGTCTCGGTCGTCAATATCGACAACGGCTTTGGTGCCGCCTACCAGGCAAGTCTTATCAACCATCTGAGCGTCGGCACGCCCCGCGCCCGCTAAGGAGCATTCCATGTCCAACCATCAGCACACGCTTATCATCGACGGCACCTCGGGCATCAGCGGCGATATGACCGTCGCGGCCCTGCTCGACCTGGGCGCCAGCGAGGAGCATCTGCGCGAACAGCTCGCCACGCTTCCGGTCGACGGCTTTAAGATTGCCGTGACGCGCGTAAACAAGCATGGCATCGACGCCTGCGATTTTGACGTCCAGCTTGCAGAGGAGCTCGAGAACCACGATCACGATATGGCCTGGCTCTACGGCAACGAAACAGTTGTCGAGCACACGCACGAGCATGAGCACCACCATCATGACCATGGCGAGCACGAGCACTGCCACGAGCATGACCATGAGGCCCACGGCCATGGTCACGAGGGTCACCATCACGCCCACCACCATCACCACCGCTCTTTGGCCGATGTCACGACGATCATCGACGGCTCGCAGATGAGCAACGGCGCTAAGCGTCGTGCGCTCGCCATCTTTACCGCGCTCGCCGCCGCTGAGGCCAAGGCTCACGGCAAAACGCCTGACACCGTCATGTTCCACGAGGTGGGCGCCGTCGACTCCATCGTTGACATCTGCTCGGTCGCCATCTGCCTCGATGACCTGGGCATCGAGGATATTGTCGTCGAGTCGCTCTCCGAGGGCCACGGCACCATCCACTGTGCTCACGGCCTTATGCCCATTCCCGTCCCCGCTGTCGTCAACCTGTGCCAGGCGGGCAATATCGCCCTCACGCCCGCACCGGTCGCCGGCGAGCTCGTGACGCCCACGGGCGCCGCCATCGTCACCGCGCTGCGTACGTCCGACCAACTGCCCTCACGCTACCACATCGAAGCCGTCGGCTACGGCGCCGGCAAGCGCCCCTACGAGGGCTGCTCCGGAACGCTCCGCTGCCTGCTCGTTCACGTGGATGCATAGTCATGGATGCCCGTAAAGAAAAAAGCCGCGCCGCGATCGTCGCGGCGTTCTCCGAGCTGCTACGCGAAGAGGACTACGGCAAGATTACCGTCGGCGACATCATCGCGCGCGCTCACGTAGGCCGCGCGACATTCTACGGCCTCTTTAAGAGCAAAGACGACCTACTGTCCGCGCTCGTGAGCGACATCTGCACCCACGCCCTCGACGACGATGGTACGCCGCTCGACGACCCACTCGTGCAAGTCGAGCATATCCTCAACAACCTCTGGGAACGCCATCAGGGCGTACGCGCCCTCGTAGCCGGCGCCGGCTCACGCGTCTTCGCCGACTGTCTCCGCAAGACCATCATGTCGCGCGCAGCCGAAACCGTCCCTACCGACCCAAACGGCCCCGCCGCCACCATGGACCGAAGCTTCCTACTACACCACATAGCCTCAAGCTTCGTAGGAATGGTCCAATGGTGGGCCTGGCACAACTTCCAAGCAGATAAAGCCGACGTAGCCAAAGACTACCTCTCAGCCATAAAACCCCTCTTCAACTAAGTAAACCCCTCATCCCAAAGTTCCGCCCCAACCCAAAGCACAATCCATCCCAAAGTATCGACAACAGCCCAACGCCCCTACCAGCAACAAGCCCCTCCCATCCAAAT
>CABQZS010000001.1 GCA_902468695.1 uncultured Collinsella sp. | reverse complement strand
TCATGGCCTGCTGGATAAAGCGGTTGTTGATGGCCTTCTTGGTCTGGTTTTCGTAAGACGTCTGGGTGGAGAAGCAGTTGGTCACCAGCACCAGACAGTCCTGGACGTCTTGCCACTTAATGCCGCTCTCATTTTTGTTGTACTTGCCCTGTTGCTTGATGTAGGCATCGATGGCGCTGGTCAGAGCGCTACGGGCCGCCTTCTCGGGCGAGCCGCCGTTTTCGAGCCATGACGAGTTGTGGTAGTACTCCTGCATCATGAAGGTGCGCGAGAAGCACATGCACGCGGTGATTTTTACGTTGTAATCGGGCAGGTCCTCGCGATCGCGACCGCGACGGTCGGCCTCGATAAAGAAGGGCTCGGTAAGGTAGTCGGTACCGACCTTCTCGAGCACGTAGTCCTCGATGCCCTTGGGATAGCAAAAGTCCTCTTCGGAAAACTCGCCGTCGTCGCCCTCGATGCGCAGGCGGAAGGTCACGTTGGCGTTGACCACGGCCTGACGGCGCATGGTATCGCGATACCAGTCGTGGGGAATGCTGATGGAGGTAAAGACTTCGAGATCGGGACGCCACTTGATGGTGGTGCCGGTGCGGTTCTCGTCGCTGGGCTCAATCTCGAGTGCCTTCTTCTTGGCGCCGACAACCTTGCCCTTCTTAAAGTGCAGGGAGTACTTGTTGCCGTCGCGCCAAACCGTGACGTCCATGTACTCGGAGGCGTACTGGGTCGCGCACGAGCCTAGGCCGTTGGTACCGAGCGAGAAGTCGTAGTCGCCGCCCTGGTTGTTGTTGTATTTGCCACCTGCGTAGAGCTCGCAAAAGACGAGCTCCCAGTTAAAGCGCTTCTCGGAAGGGTTCCAGTCGAGCGGGCAGCCGCGGCCGTTGTCCTCTACCTGAATGGAGCCATCGCGAAAGGCGGTAAGGGTGATGAGCTTGCCGTAGCCCTGGCGCGCCTCGTCAACGGCATTGGACAGGATCTCGAAGGCGGCATGCGCGCAGCCGTCGAGTCCGTCCGAGCCAAAGATGACGGCGGGGCGCAGGCGTACGCGCTCCTCGTCCTTGAGCTGGCGGATACTGTCGTTACCATAGTTTGCGGTGTTTTTTGCCATACTCGCTCTCTCGGTGCTCCTTTGCTGCGTTTAAGTCATATAGATAGTCAAGGTAGCATAGCCCAGCCCATAGGCGATTCCAACTAACACGAAATCCATCGAACGCGCGTTCGTTATCGGTATGGAAACTGACGGCTTATCAAATGATAGAATTGCCGCCACAAATGTTTTTATTAAGGGGCTCACAGTGACCGAGAAAGAGAAGATGGAGCGCGGGGAGTGGCATGATGCCAACTTTGACGAGGAACTCCTGGCAAAACGGGCGAGGGCAGAGACGCTCTGCTATGACTTCAATATGGGAAAACCCGGAAGCGACGCGCAGCTTGACGCCCTAAAAACCTTGCTCGATACCGATCTTCCGGCGGGGCTGACGGTCCTTTCGCCTGCCTACTTTGACTACGGGGACAAGACAACCTTTGGCGACGGCTGCTTTGTGAACCATGGCTGCTACTTTATGGACGGTGGTTCTATTACCTTTGGTGACAACGTGTTTATTGGGCCGTTTTGCGGCTTCTACACCGCTTCGCATCCCCTTGGAGCAAAAGAGCGCAACTTGGGTCTCGAGAGGGCTCTGCCCATTGTTGTTGGCGATAACTGCTGGTTTGGCGCGAACGTGTCCGTACTCCAGGGGGTTACCATCGGCAGCGGCTGCGTTATCGCTGCGGGAAGTGTTGTGACGGAAGACCTTCCGGACAACGTGATGGCGGCAGGCGTTCCCGCGGTCGTCAAGAAGATTATCGAACAATAACGGAGCTATTAAACGATGGGGCACGCATGGTTCTGGCAAATCCGGTTATTGGCGTGCGCGTTGGCCATGCCGTGGGCATCGCTTATGAGTAGCCATGTGCGAGGGCCCCGAAAGCCTCGTTGGCGTTGGTCATCTTTGAGATCTCGGCGCTGAGATAGGATGGCACTTCGCTTTCTAGGCGGGCGTTTGAGTATCTTCTTGATGCGGGCGAGTCCACGCTCCCTGCCGAAGTCCCACTTACTCGGTTCCTTCCGACTCGGTTCTGCCCGAGTAAGGTTGAATAGCGAATCGAAATTGTTATGTCCGCACGGCGATGACGAACATGATTTTCATAATGACAGATATAGTTGACATCTTCTGATGAATGCAATATATTTCTGTCATGTTGCAACGGATATCTGTCCATTACTACGAAAGGAACTCCATGCCGGGAAAAAAGAACCTACGCATGAAGGCGGCGCGCGCGGCGGTTGGCCTTTCGCAAGCTGACTTGGCCGAGGTCGTGGGCGTTACGCGCCAGACCATCGGCCTGATCGAAGCGGGCGGCTACAACCCCACGCTCAATTTGTGCGTGGCAATCTGTAAAGCGCTACGCGTTACGTTGAACGACTTGTTTTGGGAGGACGAGAGCGACGTCGACCCTGACGCTCTTTAGGAGTTCGCTATGAAATTTGAAGATTTAAAACTCGTGCAAAAGTGGCGTGAATATGCCGGCCCAAAGGATGAGCGCCTGGAGGCTGAGAGCGCGAAGGTCTACAAGATTGGTTTCGTGCTGCTTTCGTTTGGCATGTTGATGATCTTTTTCTACCAGTTTATAGCTCGACAGGTTGCGTGGGTTCACAGCGGCGCCAGTGAAATGCCGCATGGCTTTGCAACGCCGTTTGAGGCAGCCATGTATTTGTGGCTCGTTCTCGTGATGTTGATTTGCGCAGGACTGCAAACGCGGAAGGGCTATGTCGATACCAATCGTTTTGGGCAAACCGAGCATCTTCCTGTTGGATATTTCCTGCTTGTCAGCGGTCTTAGCGGCGCCGCGTTCGCGCTTGTTATTGCCGCAATGCGCTGTATCGCTGAGGCGCAGATCGTACCGCTCGAAAGCGTCTTTTGGTTGGCGAACCTGGCCACGGGCGTGTTCTGCGGTGCGACGATTTTCGCGGCCACGTTTGCTGCCCTGTGCGCAACGTTTTTCACGGCGAAAAGACGCCGTGCCAAGCTCGAGGCAGAACTCGACTCCTCTGACGACATCTAATGCGTAATGGGCTGGCTCTGGGTATCCAGAACCAGCCCATTTTGATGTTCGATGAGCAGGGTCAGCGCCCCCCCCACAAAAGCGGCTGAGAGCTAGTGGGACCTATCCGCATCGGCTTCGTCGCTGGCACCGCGTCCGAGGGCGGTTCGGCGGGTGCTGTAGACGATAAGGCCGGCGCCTGCTGCGGCGAGTGCTGCAGCGGCTGCCGTAAGGGGAGCGTTGACATCGCCCGTGCCCGCAAGCGCGCCCGCTTTTCCGGGGCGCTTGCTATTGCCGTGATCCTTGCCGCTGCCAGAGCCACTGCCGCCACCGGAGCTGCTTCCGCCGGAGCCACCTCCGCTCGCGCCGCCATCGCCGTCGACTGTCATCGGGGCGTCGTGAAGTCCTGTCGTATCCGCGCTGTCGCATACGCCGACCTGAACTTCTGAGCGCTCGCATGCCGCGTCGGGCACATGAAGTTCGTGCAGTACGGCACCCAGCGCCGAGTTTGCGCCCGGTCGAATTTCCTCGAGCGTTACGGGATCGAGCGCCACCAGATTACGCGCCTTCGCATACAGCGTTACGCGTTTGCCCACTTCGTCGCTCCAACTCTCGGGGATGGCGAAGCTCATGCGGAACTGTGCCGTGCAGCCTGGTGCCAGCACGGCGTTGCCATTGTCAGCAACCAGCGGGTGCGTCGCAAAACGTGCGCCCAGCGTCTCGAGCGCGTACTTCACGTGTGCCATGTCGTTGGCCGAAGCATCCTCGGCGAGCTCCGGATCGTAGATCGATGCCATGCGTGTATTCGCTCCGAACCCGATGGATGCGCTGGAGAACGGCTGGCTGGAGCCCTCTCGGTACAGATCGATCGTGCCGGCGGTCAGCAAGGTGTTGCCGTCGTTTCGCACCGTGACCATAAAGGATTCACCTGCTGCTCCGGGCACCACCGCGCCCGAGGTAGCGACCGCGCCCGTCGGAGTGGCACACGCCACTAAGGGCACTTCGATGCCGTGCAGCTCTGCCTCGCTCTTCTCTGCGCTCACAATGTGCGTGGCGAGCGCGGAGAGCATGCCTCCCGACGTCAAAAATGTCGTTATCTGATCGACGGGATGGTCCAGCTCGCACATCACGAACGGCTCCGTGAACAGATCGCCTGCCAAGGTGCTGGCGAAGATGCGGAAGTGCTTGCCCATCACTGCTGCCGGGTTGCCTTCTTCGTCGTAGGTTTGTCCCACCTTGCCATCGGTGTTCTCTACATAGAGCACGCACCTGCCGTTGTTGCTTACGCTAAACGATGCCGGGCCACAGTCTGCGGCGCCCACGGGCTGCGTTGCAAATGCCGATGCGCCTCGCGTCCAAGTAATATGCTGCAGTTGCTCGTTGACGGTTGCCAAAAAGCCCGTGTGCTGCGGCCACGGCACCGCGTGGGGTACTGTGGCATCTGGCGACATAACGCCCCAACCCGCGATGGACTGGCCGATCACGGCGTACGATGCACAGCCACAACCGCCTGCAGTCTCGTATGCAACGGGCACCACCATTTTGCCGTTGATATTCTCGGGCGTGCTGAGCTCGATGCTCGACGGTGCCTGCGGAAAGCGGAGGACCTGACGGAACGTGAGACTGTCGCCCAAATCATCCGACCACAGGGTAAAGCATTCCAGTGCAACCTCGGCCTCGCTGCCGAGCGCCTTCTCTGCGGTGGTTCCGCGGCGGTGGAGGTAAGCGCCCGACAGGCGCCCGTCGACCAGCGTCTTGCCCACCGTGATGCGTGGGCACTGCAGGCAATGGTAGCCATCCTCCTGAAGGCGGCCGCGCGAGATGCTGCGCCACGACGTGTGCGATATCACGCGGGCTCCGTCGTTGCTTATGTGCAGGCGCACAACGGACAGTATGCCGGATGTGCTCGCCGTATCGAAATGGGTGTTGTCGCCGGCGGGGCGCTCGCCCGAGACCAGCAGCACGTAGGCGTCTTGGTTTCCTCTTCCGTCCGTATATTCCACCACGTCGAAGTCGTAATCGTATACGCTGTCGCGCTTCACGTCGTTCTCGTCAAACCCAAGGGGAAAGTCCACGGGCGTGGGAGCGGACCACGTGCCGTTTGCCTTTGTGTGCACCACCAGGCGCGATCGACCATTGTCGCCGTAGCGCACCGAGGCGATACGGAACAGGCATTCTACGCCGGCAATCATTGCCAGCTTCATGTGAGCTTCGCTGAGCACGCCAGCAAACAGCACGTTGTCGCTCGAGGGTTTGATGCCGCCACGCTCGTCCTCCGACACGCCGGCAGAATTGGCGTTGGGGTCCGCAACGGCGTTCGTTGCTTGACCGATGTAGGTGTACTCATACATCGGCGCGGCGTTTTCGTCGTTTTCCATCAGTGCGTGGACGAAGTGCTCGATCTGTCCCGTGTCGTCGCTTTCTACATCCGCCTCGAGCTCAATGCACGTGACCGCTTGATCCCAATCGCGCACGACAGGCGCGGCGTTTACGGCAGTGGCTTTAACCTCGGCGCGTGCGAGCAGCTCGGCGTTGGTGACGATGGTGGCCGATGCGATAAATTGCGGAACGCCGCCCGCCTCGGCGTTGCCGGCTGAGCCGAAGCAGGCATCTAGTGTATAGGGCGTATCTCCACCCAATGCGAGCTCAGAGCGCTGGAGTACATACTGGTCGCCGTTGTTCACCGACATATTCCACGAATCGAGGAGTGTGGGCCACGACCCCGACCAAGCCTTGGTGGTCCACTTGAACATCACGAACTGGAGTATCACATCGACATCGACGTCTGCACCTACGCGCAGTCGCGGAAGCTGGTGTCCATCAGCCTTCTCGTACCCAATGAACAGCGTGAGGGATGCGGCGCCGCGCACGGCGGACGAAGCGACGCCTGCAACGCCGGCGCCAAAGGTGACGGCAAGCCCGATCTGGATGGTGAACGAGCCCGAGGTGTTTGAATAGTCGAGCGATATGTTTTTGAAAAACGCCGCGCCGCTACCGTGCGTGTGGGCGCCCACGGCGAGCGCCAGTTTTGCCAGCACCCAGGGGTTGACGTTTAGGAAAAACGGCACCGGTCCTAGGGTAAACTGCTCGGTCCAATTGAGGTCGGTTCTTACCTGGAAGAGGGCCTTAATATTGCCGTACGCGGGGTCGTTGTTGTTACCCCAGGTTTTGCCCACCCAATCGTAGGCGAGCGAGCCATACAGCTGTGTGGCGATATCCATCGTGAACAGCGGCGTGCAATGGTGACGAAGGAGCTTGGTGTTTCTTGGATCGGTGCCCGAACCGGCACTCATACTTTTGTACTGATTCCACTTCCCCTCCATCTCGTCGAGGTAGCGGTTTGCCTGCTTGGCGCCCGACTCACGCGGCGATTTCTTCCAGTACTCCGGATCCGGATTGCCTGAATCGTTCATATAGCTGGCTGGTTTGTATCCTCCGCCAAACAGCACGTATCCGGCAAACGAGAAATCGAACAAAATGGGGAACGAGGGCATCCAACACGTGAACTTATTACCGCCGATGCCGGGAAACGCCGCCGGAAAATCAAACGGAGTGATCTCTTGGTCCATGGTGGTGGGAATGATGGTGGTCGAGCCCGACTCCGCCTTTGCCGCCGGCGCGGCAACAACGGCCATAGGGGAGGAGAGCGTGTAGGTTTTGCCCTGATAGTCGAGAACAAAGCGCAGCTTGCACCCTTCTTCCAGAAGGTCCGATGCCGCATCGACGAACTTGTCTTCGAGTGTGAACGTCGCCAGATTATCCGCGCCCGATGCGCTGGCCTTGACTTGGCCAATTTGCGTGACGGTTTCGGATGAGCCGCCCGTGGCGGGCAATACCTTGTTGATGCACAGCGTTGCCTGTCCACCCTGTGGCAGATGTGCCTGCACGGTAAAGGAGTGCGTATCGGGCTGTTCGTTTGCCGTGTCGTCCTTCGGCAATGCCATGAACGTGGCTTCAGCGTACTGGATGTCCCATTCGTCGAATGTGAGCTGGCGGAAGTACGGCTCGCCGTCGGAAAGCGGACGTGTGGGTGCGGTAATGGCGGTGCCGCCTTGGACACGCGCGAGGGGAATCTCGACATCGCGGTAGCCCGCCATGCTAATGGAGATGCCGCCGTTAAAGTCATACGCGTCGAGAAGCGTCGCCTCGTCCACGTAGCCTTCCGAAAGCGGCGCGACCTCAAAGATGGCCGTGCCTTCGTCATCGGTAGTGGCGGTGGGCTGCTTGCCTGCGGCATAGCGCGATGTGAGTGTGACCTGGGCACCCGTGATGGGCGTATTCTTGTTGGCGACGTCGACCACGACCACACCGAACATGGTGCGCGAGAGAACGAGCACCCTGAAGGGGTCTTTTTCGTCGGCATGGGCTTCGGTGGGCGCGAACGGCAATATGAAGGCGTTTGCGCTTCCCGGCACGCGAGGCAACATAATGCTCGCTAGCGAGGACGCTCCGGCAACAAGTAACGAACGGCGATCAAGCATCTTTGGCTCCCATCCCGCAAACATCGGAGGAAATAATCCAATTTTGCGAGAAGGTGCCCCGTGGCGGTAGTGCCGTTCAAGGGTCAAAATGTCCAAATTGATCGAGCGAAGCGCCGGGTTCCGGAACGCGTTCGATGCGCTTGGCAGTCCGGTCGCTAACGTAACATATGCGTGACCAGCTCGGCGCGTGTGCCGATGCCAAGCTTTGCGTATACGCCGGATAGGCGGTTTTTGACGGTGCCCGGCGACACACCCATATGGCGTGCGATTTCGGCGTTGGTCCACCCACGGCAGGCGAGCATGGCCATGGTGAACTCCGTGGTCGTTAGATCGTCGGCCACGTCCTCGCCCGAATCGGGGTTGTGGATGCGCCGCCAGCCGTAGCTGAAGCGGTACGTGATCTCGATGATGCGCGCGAAGTCGTCAGGGTATTGCGTTTTTAGGCACGCTTCGATGAGCCCCTGTAAAAGGCCGTGGTGCTCGCCAATGAGCTCGATAAGGCCGTCGGGACGCGCAATGTCCCAAGCAGCTCCGAAGTGCGTTTTTGCGGCGTCGATGTCCTTGAGGCTCATGCATGCCATGGAAGCTGCCAAGTGCAGAAACAGCTCCGAGATGGGATAGCTCCCCTGTTTCATGATCAGGGCATTTTCCGCCATACCCAGGCTGCGGCCGTATTCGCCGCGCAGATACAAGGCGTGCGCCATCACGTAGCTGGCGAACAGGCGCAGGCCTTCGGGCAGATGCGCCGCAAGCGGATAAAACTCTTCGGCAGAATACGGGGAAGGCAAGTGCAGCAGGACGCTCGCGGCGGAGGCAAACAGGATGTGCATGGCGTGGACGGCAGGCGGTTCCTCGTCAGGTGGCGTATCGAGGATGCCCGCAAGG
The DNA here is from genome assembly GCA_902468695.1 of uncultured Collinsella sp. Taxonomy (GTDB): domain Bacteria; phylum Actinomycetota; class Coriobacteriia; order Coriobacteriales; family Coriobacteriaceae; genus Collinsella. The sequence goes on along the minus strand of CABQZS010000001.1, from coordinate 2,413 downwards.
CGCCGGCGGGCATCGGCGATACGGTTGAGCGACAGGCTGGCGTATCCGCAGATAAAGCATGCGGAATAGCGCAGTGCGGAATCGGTGGCGTCAAGATAGGGGCGCGCCGTCTTGGCAGCGAGGGCGGCCTGTCCGCGAAAGTACAGCGCTTCTGCCGTGGCGATGGTGCGTGAATCGGGGTCGGAAATGCCTGCAACCGCAGCGTCAATCTGCCCCGGCACAAAGGCAGTGCACATCAACGGCATGGGAACGCATGGGTAGCCATCGCAGTCCATCTTCCATCTCCCAACAGCTGGCAACAATAGCAGCAATTGTACTCCTGTTGCTCGGGACCCCTTTCGTTTTACTGTTCGGTTAACGCTGCGGATCGTTTTGGAAGGCTTACGAGCATGGTGGTCCCGTTCTCGGAACTTGCTTCGACCTCTACCGTGCCACCGTGAAGCGCTGCAATCTCCCAAACGAGCGCTAGCCCGAGTCCTGCGCCGCCGTATGCCCTGCTGCGGGATTTGTCTAGACGAAAGAACGGCTGGAAGATGCTCTCACGGTACTGTTTGGGTATTCCCGGGCCCTGGTCCTCGACTCGCAGGAACACGTGGCTGTCGTTGTCGCAGATGGAGACGTTGACAGACGAGTCGGGGCGGCTGTAACGGATGGCATTTTCGACCAGGTTAAACACCAGCCGATAGAGGAGCGTGTCGCTCCCGATTACTAAAGCGTCTCCAGCACAATTGAGGGCTATGCCCTTATTTTCGGCAAGTGGCGCAAGGTCGGTGAGGACCTCTTCGGACAAGGGACCAAGTTCCACATCGTCCTCGCAAGGAACGCTGCGGAGCTCGCTCATCTCGAGCAATACCTTGGTCATTCGAGACATGCGCTCGGTTTGTTCTTGTAGCAGGCCGAGCAGCTTGGCTGTTTCGGGTTGCAAACCGGAGTGCTCGGAGATGAATAGTTCAATCTGTGCTTGCATAAGGGCGAGCGGGGTGCGCAGCTCGTGTGCGGCGTTGCCGGTAAACTGACGCTGTGCAGAGAACCCTTCGCCAAGACGGGAGATCATGTCGTTGAAAGAGGCGCTGCATCGCTGTAATTCGGTGGGCACATCTTCACTGAGTCTGATTTCGCTTAGGTTGTCAGGCTGCACACGCTCAACCTGGGCTGCAAAAGCCCGTAGCGGTTTGAGCGCACGACCGCTCACAAAGTATGCCAGCGCGCCGCCAAGGAGTGTGACTCCAGCCGTGATGTACCAGGCTGTCGTGCCAAAAGACTCCTGTGCGTCGTTTACGACGATAGTGACCTTGTCATCGAGGGCCGTTTTCGTTGGGTCGAACACCTGGGGCGAATCCGCGCCGGCAGCGTTAAAGGCCGAGATGTCACTGCCGATGGCATCCATGTAGCGCATGCCCGTATAGCCGACCAGGCAGTTCGTCAGCACGCACGCCGCACACGTGAGCAGTGCCGTCATGATCGTTATGCGCCATTGCAGCGAAAGCCTTTTCATTCGCTATCCTCCATAACGTAGCCCTCTCCAATCCGATTGCGAATCGGGTCGTATCCCAAAGCGCTGCGTAGCTTTTTGCGGAGTGACGAGATGTGAACGCGGGTTGCGTTGCTAAAGCTGTTCACGCTGCTATCCCAAACGTGCTCGATAAGCTCCTCCTGGCTTACCGGGCGCCCCTGATTAAGCATCAGGTATTCCAGGATTCCCGTTTCCTTGCGTGTAAGAGATAGAGCCTCACTGTCCACGGAGGCGATGCGCGCCTTGGTGTCAAAGCAGAGCTTCCCGCAGGTTAATACTATGTCGCTTTGTGCGAAGCGCCTGAGGGTAAGGCTGCGGATCCTTGCCGCAAGTTCGTCCAGATGAAACGGCTTGGTGAGGTAATCGTTGGCGCCGGCATCGAGTCCGTCGACCTTATCGGATACTTCGCCACGCGCGGACAGAATCAGCACTTTGGTCTCGCAGTCGGTTTTCCTAAGTTCCCTGAGCACGGTCATGCCATCGATACGGGGAAGGTTGAGGTCGAGTACCACGAGGTCAAAGACTTCGACGCCCAGCAGGTCGAGCGCCTCCTGTCCGTCGTGACAGCAGTCGACGCTGTACGCCAAGTTTCGCAAACTGCGCGCGATTGCATCGCACAGTGCTCGCTCGTCTTCGACGATCAAAATACGCATAACAGTCTCCTTGCACATTCCAAATCGCGCTTAACACGGATTTTATAGTCGATATGGTCCAATGGTCGCGTAACGAAAGGAGTGGTCGAGTTGTTCAAAGCGGTAAAACCCATGGTACAGGTCGCTTTGTTGACCGTCGGAATTGCCATGGTGTGCTTTGGTGTTATGCGTGGCGAGGCGGATGCCGTGCTGGCCAAAGCGATTAGGCTGTGCTTGGAGTGTATCGGAATTGGATAAAAGAGAAAAC